>JAJJBE010000125.1 GCA_020996635.1 Bathymodiolus brooksi methanotrophic gill symbiont | reverse complement strand
TAATAAAAGTAGCCATTGCCCACAAGCTTGTACGTCAAATTTTTGGAGTTATAAAAAATGGGTCAACTTTCTCAAAAGAGTACGCTTAATGATAAAATAAAGTTGACATTAAGCACAGTTCATCCCTACAGTCTTTTATCGGGGATGACGGCGGTGTAAATCATGCGTCTTCAAGTGTAATGAGTATACAAGTGGAAACTGTAATATTGTAAGGATTATTACTTAGCAGATATACACTCTATAATTGAACACTACCAAGTGAATAACTAAACTAGAATGAGTAAATAAATTTCACATATATTCTTTGGTAAAAATCACATAAAATACGCAGTTCATTAATTTTTATCATAAGGAGTTTCAGTGGGTAAAATTCAACTCATTACACTCGTTTTTTCAATACTTTTATTCATAGGTCTTTTTATGTTCTCAAACAATAATTCTGAAGTTGCTGAAGCAAATATCGCTGAAGGTGTAGAATTTTTAGCTAATAATGCAAGCAAAGAAGGTGTTGTTACTTTAGATAGTGGTTTGCAATATAAGATCTTAACGGATGCTGAAGGCGCTAAACCAAGTAAAACATCTAATGTTACTGTTCATTATAAAGGTACAACTTTAGATGGCACTGAGTTTGACAGCTCATACAGTCGTAATGCCCCTGCAACATTCCCACTTAACCGTGTTATTGCAGGATGGACTGAAGGTGTTCAATTAATGTCTGAAGGCGCTAAATACCGTTTCTTCATTCCTTCTGATTTAGCTTATGGTGCACAAGGCGCTGGTGGTGATATTGGCCCACATGCGACTTTAATTTTTGAAGTTGAATTATTAAGCATTAAATAACAACTCTGTATCTGCCTTAGCTTGTTGTATGGCAAGCTAAGGTTTTTTTGTACTCCCCTTTTTTACTCTAACTCTGAAGCATTTCTTATGACAGACTTTCAATTTTTTGCCACATCCCCTAAAGCAATGGAAGATATTCTTGCCAAAGAATTGAAAGACTTAGGTGCTAAAAACGTCAAAACAGCACTGGCTGGTGTCGCTTTTGAAGGTTCTATTGAAAGCGCTTATAAGATCTGTTTGTGGTCACGCATCGCTAACCGTGTGCTATTAACGCTGGCTAATTTTACAGTGAATAGCCAAGAAGATTTATATGATGGCATTTATAAGGTCAACTGGTTTGATCATATGAAACCTGATGATAGCTTTGCAGTTTCTTTTAATGCGAAAGGGTCTGAGGTGATTAATAATACGCACTTTGGCGCATTAAAAGTTAAAGATGCAATTGTTGATCAGATACGTAAAAAGTTTAATAAACGTCCTGATATTAACCTTACAAATCCAAATGTTCGTATTAATGTTTATTTAAATCGTGATCAAGCCACATTAAGTTTAGATTTATCAGGCGAAAGTTTACATCGCCGTGGTTATCGAGATATTACTATTGCTGCGCCTATTAAAGAGAATTTAGCTGCTGCTATTCTTTATCGTAGTGGCTGGCCTGAAGTAGCTAAACAAGGCGGTAGCTTAATAGATCCAATGTGTGGGTCAGCAACGGTATTGCTTGAAGCGGCAATGATTGCAGCTGATTATGCGCCAGGTTTATTGCATGAGTCATTTGGCTTTTTTAAATGGAAAAAGCATGATACTGCTGCCTGGGAATCATTATTAGCCGATGCAGAACAACGTAAAATAACCGGGTTGCAGAATATGCCAACCATTGTTGGTTTTGATGCCAGCCGTCGTGCTGTCAACGCGGCTCTATTACACATAGAAAATGCAGCTTTACAAGATTATATTCACGTTGAGCGTAGGGATATCAATGATGCTAGCCCTGCAGCTAGTTGGCCACAAGGTATGGTTGTATGTAACCCGCCTTATGGTGAGCGTTTAGGTGATAAAGAAGAAACTGCAGAACTCTATCGTCAGTTTGGTGATGTATTAAAAAATCAGTTTATTCATTGGCAAGCCGCCATGATTGTTAGCGACCCAGAGCTTGGTTTTCGTATTGGCATTCGCTCAGAAAAGCCGATTACTTTTTTTAATGGTGCGATAGAATGTAAATTATTACGCTTTGCCATTGAAGAAAAAAACTTTTTTATTCCTAAAGCAAAAACCCAGCAAGATCGTATCGAGCAAGTCATTAGTAATCAGACTGAGGAAGATCCTCATGCGGAAATGTTTGCTAATCGCTTAAAGAAAAATATTAAGAAAATGGCAAAATGGTTGAAATGTGAAGATATTCATTGCTATCGAATTTATGATGCAGATTTACCTGAATATGCCGTTGCAATTGATGTTTATAAAGGCAATAAAACCTGGATAAATGTGCAAGAGTATCAAGCGCCCCGCTCTATTTCACCTGAAAAAGCCAATGCGCGATTAAGCGCTGCGCTAAATGAAATTTCTACGGTTTTTAACTTAAGTAAAGATAATATTTATTTAAAAGTTCGCAGTAAACAAAAAGGTAGCGAGCAATATGAAAAATTATCTAGCTCAGAATCATTTGAAATCGTTGAAGAACAAGGTGCCCGGCTGTATGTTAATTTTGAGAACTATTTAGATACGGGCTTATTTCTTGATCATCGCCCTATGCGTTTAAAAATACAGCAAATGGCAAAAGGGAAACATTTCCTCAATTTGTTTGCTTATACCGCAAGTGTTTCTGTGCATGCTGCTATTGGTGGTGCAGCTTCAACAACCAGTGTTGATATGTCTAAAACATATTTAGCTTGGGCGCAGCAAAATATGGACTTAAATACTCAAGAAAGTGATAATTATTTTATTCATGCTGATTGTATGAAGTGGTTGGATGATACGGTTAACCAATCACCTTTAGACAATACTTATGACATCATTTTTCTTGACCCCCCTACTTTCTCTAACTCTAAACGAATGGAAGAGAATTTAAGTATTCAAGAAGATCATGCGGATTTAATTTTAAATGCGGCCGAATTATTAAGTGATGATGGGGTTTTATATTTTTCCACTAATTTTCGCCATTTTAAGTTGGATTACGACATTTTATCAGATTTAAAGGTTAAGGATATTAGTGCTAAATCCATTCCTGATGATTTTTCAAGAAACCCACGTATCCATTATTGCTGGGAAATCAAAACATAATGCTGCATTATAAAGTCGTTGTATCTGGCCGAGTTCAAGGTGTTTACTTTAGAGCCTTTACTCAGAAGTCAGCTAAAAAACACCACATTATTGGTGCGGTTAGAAATTTAGAGGATGGTCGTGTTGAGGTTATCGCGACTGGTGATGAAAATAATATGCAATTATTTTTGCAGGAATGCCATAAAGGGCCAATATTTTCTGGCTCTTTTGAAAAATGAGTGGGTAAACTATAATCTACTGACCTTAAAAGTTATAGACTCTTATCTTTATTATGATGACAGAATTATTTCAACAAGCCCTCCATATTAACACCCCTTGGTTGATTAAA
>JAJJBE010000254.1 GCA_020996635.1 Bathymodiolus brooksi methanotrophic gill symbiont | reverse complement strand
CCTGACAATCCTGTCGCTGTTGTATAGCTAAATGAAGTGATCAGGTAATCGGTGTATAAGTCAAAAATATCAGGTGTTTTCATAGCCTACTATTTTAATGGAAATATCATTAGGGTGCGTAACATCAATTCAATAATAAATATTTCATCATTATTTTGAACTGCTTTTAAAATAGTTGAGAAATCTTTTTTTAACTGACCTACTTGAACAACTTGCATTTTTATTCTTTAGTTAAATTTAGCGATTTTTTAGACTAAGTTATTCTTGACAACTTGTCAAGAATCGACCTTCTCCAATACAGAAGGAGTCTATACCCAAACGAAATCAAGATACTGATCGTATTTAAAGGTGTTATTAAATAGAGGGAAGGCACTAATCTGCTCCATTATTTTCCAAGAAGGATAAAAATTAGAGAGGGTATAAATTACGCACACCTCTGATACAATGTGAGCTGTGTAGAATTGAACAAATCATAAGTGATTCGTTCATAATAATTGGTGTGTAACCTCCGTTCATAAAGAAATATCATTGGAATGTTATTTGCTATTAGCCTGATACTTAAGAGAATAATTGGAGCTTGAATAATGAACTCAGCAGAATTATATGATAAAGACTTTTATGCTTGGACTGTAGAGATGGCTCAGGCATTAAAAAGTAAAACCTTTGATCAGTTAGATTTAAAGCACTTAGAAGAGGAAATATTAATAATGGGTGCAAGAGAGAAATCAGAGCTTAGAAGCAGGCTTAAACGCATACTGCAGCACCTTTTAAAGTGGGAATATCAGCCCAATTTTAGGAGTGTTAGCTGGGAAGTCACTTTATCAAACCAGAGACTTGAGCTTTTTGCGTTACTTGAAGATAACCCGAGCCTGAGACAAAAAATAGAGGGAATGATTCCTATGGCATATAAGCAGGCAGTCGGCGAAGCAAGAAGCGAAACAGGGTTATCTAAAAGTGTATTTCCAGGTGAAAACCCATATTCAATTACTCAAATATTAGATGATTCTTTTTTTCCTAAGAAAAATTAGGTAGAGGGTTAAATCTTGATAGCCTGTTAATTAAATTATTTAAGCTGTTTCTCCTATTCTACTCAGATTGAGTGAAACTGAGCCTATTCTATTCCAGTTTCTGGTTTTTCCTGGTCACCAGAGGAGTTTTCTTCTTTGTTGGTTGGTATTCTAAAACGTATTCGCGCATAAAATATCGAATACCATGGACATCTACCCTAATGATGAATTTTATAATCACAAACGACTTCATCAAATGCTAGGCTACCAAAAGCTGATGAATGTATACATACATAGAAAATATTTTATTACACGAACCGAGGCGTAAAGCAGCTTAAGTAAAATAAATAAGGAGGGTGCTCGGAATAACATCCCGAAGTTATAACGCAGGATTTTTGTACTAGGCAGTTTGCTCTCATGAGGCGCATAGTTATTCTACGCAACGAATGAGAACAGCCTTCCTGGTGCAAAAAGACTAGTTAGAAATCGGGAGGTTGTTTCGTGCACGTTCCTAAGGAACCGGACAAGTTAGTTGACGTTTGATAGGCGCTATAGTCCCAACTCTAATTTAGAAGGTTTAAATGATTAAAAAACTGGTATTTCCGAGTAGTCTTTTATTGATAGCATACGCTTTATGGTTTAGCCCTGATTTTAACCAAATTGCTGCAGGCGTTGCCATTTTTCTGTTTGGTATGCTTTTTTTAGAGCAAGGTTTCCAAGGCTTTACAGGGGGAACCTTAGAAAAAATATTACGGGCAAGTACCAATAAACGTTGGAAGAGCCTTATGTTTGGCATGCTTTCAACAACAGTAATGCAATCAAGCTCGCTGGTCACTGTGATTACCATTTCATTTTTAAGTGTCGGTATTTTAGATTTAGCGGCTGGCATAGGTATTATTTTTGGGGCTAACTTAGGTACGACAACAGGAGCATGGTTGATTGCAGGCTTAGGCTTAAAAGTTAAAATAGCAACTTATGCGATGCCAATGTTAATTTTTGGTATTTTTTTAGTCTTCCAAAAAAGTAAGCCTTTAAAAGCGATTGGTTCTATTCTTGCTGGGATGGGTTTTTTGTTTTTAGGTATCCATTATATGAAAGAAGGATTCGATGCCTTTCGTGACACTATTAACCTTGCAGAGTACGCTTTAACAGGAGCGCGTGGTTTATTCGTTTTTACCTTGATTGGTATCGGTATGACAGTGGTGATGCAGTCTAGCCATGCTGCAATGGTATTGATTATTACTGCTCTATCTGTACAGCAAATTACTTATGACAATGCATTAGCATTAGCAATTGGGTCAAACATAGGCACTACAGTGACTGCGATTATTGGCTCTATGAGTGCTAATGTCGCAGGTAAGCGGTTAGCCGCAGCGCATTTATTATTTAACCTAGTCACCGCTCTTGTTGCCTTATTAATGTTAGAACAATTTATGCTCGCAGTAGATAGTATTGCCGCAGCCATGAATATTGCTGCCGATGATGTCACATTAAAATTAGCTATTTTTCATAGCCTGTTTAACTTGGTGGGGATTCTTATTATGCTGCCATTTATTGATTTACTAGTTCGCCAAATAGAGCGGCTCTTAAAAGGTAAACAGGTACAAATTGATAAGCCTAAATATTTAAATGATGAGGCGATGAAGTTTCCTGATACGGTAGTACTGGCTGTTCATAAAGAAACGGTACGCCTTTATCGACATGCAAGCCATATTATCTTAAAAACTATAGGGCTTTCTAGTGTTAGAGTGTTTTCCGATAAAGATTTAGATGGCTTATTGCATATCAATAAAAAATTAGTGGCTTATGATGTCGATAAAGCTTATAAACATCATATTAAAGATATATATAGTGAAGTGATTGCATTTATTAGCCAAGCCAGCTTTACTTGGGAGATGAAGCAATCAGGCAAGCTTTACTGGTTAAGGGAAGCGAACAGACATATTGTTGAGGCTATAAAAGATAGCAAGCAGTTGCAACATAATTTGTTGCTGATGAATGCTTCAAGCAATACCTCTATTCAGCAAGAATATTATAAAATTCGTTATCAAATTGCTGAATTATTAAGAGAGCTTGATGTGTTTCGTTTACAAGTGGAATCTGATGAATCAGGAGCAAACATTTTATCTTTTGATATTTTTAAAGTAAAAATCAAACAGCAGGATGAGGCAATGAATCAGCAAATTGATAAGTTAATTCGAGAGCATAAAATAACCGCAGCAGCAGGCACCTCCTTAATTAATGACAGTGCTTATATGTATGCGATTAAAAGGCACTTAGTGGATATGGCTGAAACTATTTTTGTAGTTCAAAAGCATAAACTAGCAGCAGTTGAGCGCGAGGTTGCGTTAGATGACAATGAATTAGCTGATGTATTAAAGGAGCTGTAAATGAAAAAGAAAAACTTAATTGAGAAGTTGCAGCATTTTTTTGATGCTGACAAAAAAGAAAAGTTAACGCATATTGAAGAAATCAAAGAAGTTCTTAAACTTTTAAAGCTAAAAGAGCTAAAAATAAAGGAACAAATAGGCGCTTGTACAGACTCAGAGGAAATTTGTAAATTACAAAAGTCTGTTGATGTTATTTATGCGCAAAGACATAAGGGGCTGAAATTGATTAAAGAGCTTAAATAAATGTAATGAACAAATCAGGAGAAATTCCTATATTTTCTCTTTTTTAAATTCGGTAAAATTTCATCATTATTTAAAGTTGAAAGATAGCCCTTTTATGAAATATCAATTTATTCAAGTCAGTGTACTCTCGTTACTGACATTTTCTGTTGCTTATGCTGAAGATAAAACCGAGAAATTAGGCACAGTACAGTTAGAAGCAATGAGTATTGTAAATACCACACCATTAGGCGGTGGTATTTCACGCGATAAAATTTCAGCCAATGTACAAGTAATGACGGCAGATGATTTAGCTAAATCGCAAAATTTATCAGTTGCTGAATATATGAACAAATATATGGGCAGTGTGACGATTAATGATGCTCAAAATAATCCCATGCAACCTGATATTCAATATCGTGGTTTTACCGTATCTCCCTTAATGGGCTTATCTCAAGGCTTATCTGTCTATATGAATGGCATACGTTTTAATGAGCCATTTGGTGACACGGTGCATTGGGATTTAATTCCTAAAGGTGCGATCGAATCAATGAGCCTGCAATCAGGCTCTAATCCTGCGTATGGGCTTAATAGTTTAGGTGGCGCAATTGCTATGCAAACCAAAACAGGATTTACTGCACCAGAGCATACACTCACAGTTAGTGGGGGTTCTTGGGGGCGACATAACGAAGAAATTACTAGCGGCTGGAATAATGATAAGTTCGCCTATTTCCTAGATTTACAGCATTTTCAGGAAGATGGCTGGCGCGATCATTCTCCGAGTCAGGTTTTTAATGGCTTAGGAACTTTAAGTTGGTGTACCGATTCAGGGCAGTTAAATTTAACCTTAGCGGGGGCGGATAGTAGTTTAGTGGGTAATGGTGCAATTCCCGTTGAGTTGGAGGCAATCGATAGAAAGGCTATTTTTACTAAACCAGATAAAACCAGTAATGAATTTTTTCTAGCGGCACTTGATGGAAACCTTTGGTTGAATGATAAAACCGAGTTAACCAGTAATATCTATTATCGACAGAATAAAGTATCTACTTTAAATGGGGATGGCAGCGAACTGGAAGAGTGTGATGATGGGATTGGTTTATGTGAAGAAGGCGAAGATGAAAAAGTAACCGATATTAATGGTGATATTATTAGTGTAACTGATGATGTTGAGGGTGGAACACTCAATACCTCTGAGTCAGATCAGTGGTCATTTGGATTTGCCTTACAATCTGCCTTTAACCAAAGTGTTTTAGGGCATGAAAATCATTTTATTATCGGAACGAGTTATGATTTAGGGGATGTTGCTTTTCAGGCTGATACTGAGCTGGGTAGCTTAACAGATGAACGCGGTGTGAATGGCGCTGGTGTTTTTACCGAAGAATCACGTGTACGATTAAGCTCTAAAACACATTCAATTGGTTTGTTTTTTAGCGAATATTTAAATATAACTGATAAATTAGTGGTGAACTTTTCAGGGCGGTATAACCATGTTGAAATTGATATGCAAGATGTTGATGGTAATAACCCTAAATTAACAGGTAAGCATAAATTTGATCGATTTAATCCAGCAACAGGCTTTACTTATGCATGGATGCCAGAATTAAATGTATATGGTGGCTATAGCGAGAGCTCACGTGTTCCGACTCCCATGGAATTAAGCTGTGCGGATGAAAATGATCCTTGTAAATTGCCTAATGCCTTTATCGCTGATCCACCGTTAGAGCAAGTTGTTTCTAAAACATGGGAAGCAGGGCTTAGAGGTAACTTTAGCCAAGTTTTTTCTGGTAATGTACGGTGGAATGCTGGTTATTTTAATACCGTGAGCCATGATGATATTTTATTTCAAAGTACGGGTAATGGTAATAGTGCGGGATTCTTTGAGAACGTAGGTAAAACTAAACGCCAAGGGGTAGAGCTTGGTCTTGCAAGTACTTTTTTTAATCGCTGGCGTATGTCGGCTAATTATAGCTTTATTGATGCCACTTACTTAACGCCTTTTACCGTGCAAAGTGCTAATCATCCCAATGCAGATGCAAATGGTGATATGCAAGTACTTGCTGGCAATCATATTCCTGGAATTCCTAGACATATTGTTAAATTCTCGACTGATTTTGATGTGATTGATGAATGGACGATAGGTATGAACTTATTATTTAATGGTGAGCAATTTTTAAGAGGGGATGAGGCGAATTTAGATACTCAATTAAGTGCTTATGCGGTGGTTAATTTAACGACTGAATATCGCTTTAATGAGCATTTTACAATCTTTGGGCGCTTAGATAATCTTTTTGGCAAACAATATAATAATTTTGGTTTATATGGAGAAGCTGATGAAGTATTTGATGGTATGGATGATACGCGATTTGTTGGAGTTAGTGCGCCACGAGCTGGATGGGTTGGCGTTAAATTAAAGCTATAGATTTAGGCGCGCCATTCCTACTTCATGAAACCTTGGGATGTCCTATCGCCAATCTTCATTCAGCACGGAGCGATTTATGGAAGCCCCAGTTCGTCCTGCGTCCAACTCAACTACGCAAAAAACACTGCTTCGTTAAGTCTACCTCAAATGACTTGACGGCTGTCGGGATAACTACTTGCCTCCCGAGCGAACTGACCAGTTCACTTC
>JAJJBE010000027.1 GCA_020996635.1 Bathymodiolus brooksi methanotrophic gill symbiont | reverse complement strand
AAGCAGTGTGTTTTGCGTAGTTGAGTTGGACGCAGGACGAACTGGGGCTCCCATAAATCGCTCCGTGCTGAATGAAGATTGGCGATAGGACATCCCAATGTTTCATGAAGTAGGAATGGCGCGCCTAATGGCTTACTTCTTCTTACCAAGTAAACCTTTCAACTTTCCTTTAAGATTGATACTTTTTCCACCTGTGTAATCAGATTTTTTCAATTGAGTTGGCTCTTCTCTTTTCCTCGTTTTCTCTGAGGTATCAGCTGTACTTTCTATAGTAGCGGTAACTTCCTCATCTTGTTTTACTTCTTCAACCTCAGGAACAATTTGTTTAGGCATTTTTTTCAAACCCTTTGTTGAAAATAAAGACCGTGTAAAACCTAATATTTTTTTAGTTTTATTTTTTTCAGCCTTCTTTTTAACTACCTTTGGTTTTTCTTGCTTTTGAGTTGGTACGACTTGAACGTCATCAAGCACTTCAGCAGCAGGTGCTGGTGCAATAGGTGTAGACGTACTTTCTACTTCAGGTATTTTCTCTACAACCAGAGGCATAGTTGGAATATCAATTTTAACAATTTCTGGCTCTACTACGACTGCAGGTATTGCTGCTGGAGGCGGTGTTGGAATAGCCACCGGCTTAGGTTCAATTATTTTTTCTTGAATAACCTCTGGTATTTCCGGTTCTATCCGCTCAACCACTTCAGCCTCTACTATTTTTGGCGCAACTTGAACTTCTTCGGCTGCATTAACAGTATTATCTTGAGCTGTTAATTTAGAAATTAACTTAATAATTTCAATTTGGTTTTTTGCTAATGAATCAATTATTTGTCCCTGTAATTCATTTTTTAATAGCTCTTGTTGCTTATTTTGCTTTAAGGCAGAAAGTTCTAGTTTTTTTGTTAATACATTTAAACCTTCTTTAACAACTTCTGCAGAGCTATCAGCAGCAGCCATTCGATTAACTTCCTCTTTATGCGCTGCCTGTAAAGCAGATGTTACATTTTGTTCTGCTGTTAATTTCTCTGTTAATTGAGCAATCATATTATCTTGCTGTTGCCAGATAACTTCATTAGAGATGCTGTCGCTAGAACCAACTAGTTGCTCGCTTAAATCAAAATTGCGTGCAACCTCTCTTATTTTTTCTACAACGCTCTGATGTCTTTCAGAAACTTTCTTATTAAACTCTACCGTTGCTTGCTGCTCTTCTTCCATTTGCTGCTCAGCAGTCGCTAAAGTAACCGCATTAGCTTTAATTGTCTGTTCAGAAGAATTTAATTGCTCTTGTAATTCATTACTTTTCCGCTCAGTAATTTTAATTTGCTTCTTTAAAAAATAAGCTCTTATTGCATAAAGTATTGAAAAACATATCCATACTGCAACAACTAAAGCAGTAACAAAAATTTTATTTTCTAGTACAACTAAGTACCAAACTGAAAGTAACTCTTTGATTTCAAGTAATTGTGCTTGCATAACAACCTATCTCGATAAAATGTTATAAGAGTTCAAAAACTCTCTCTAATCGCTAAAATTAATTTAGTCTTATTATTAAACGCTGAATTATACCAAATAATCATACAAATGCTAGGCGCGCCATTCCTACTTCATGAAACATTGGGATGTCCTATCGCCAATCTTCATTCAGCACGGAGCGATTTATGGGAGCCCCAGTTTGTCCTGCGTCCAACTCAACTACGCAAAAAATACTGCTTCGTTAAGTCTACCTCAAATGACTTGACGGCTGTCGAGATAAAATTCTTTCCTCCCGAGCGAACTGACCAGTTCACTTCGGATTGGCGAATTTCCCTGTCGCCTACTGCGGACTAAAAATCATCACTTCGCTGCGCTCCGTTTCCCTGATTTTTAGCGAGTGCATTATCAATAGGCATAAAAAAACCCATTAACTCTATTAGAGTTAATGGGTTTTAAATTGGCGTCCCCAGGGGGGTTCGAACCCCCGTTACCGCCGTGAAAGGGCGGTGTCCTAGACCTCTAGACGATGGGGACTAAGACGTTTCTGCGTGTGATTAAATCACCTCTCCCTATTACATAAAATAACTTTTTCTAGTTCAAAATACACATCCTATGTATTTTCTGTTGGCGTCCCCAGGGGGGTTCGAACCCCCGTTACCGCCGTGAAAGGGCGGTGTCCTAGGCCTCTAGACGATGGGGACTAAAACTATTCACAACTTTGGTGGAGCTGAGCGGGATCGAACCGCTGACCTCAACACTGCCAGTGTTGCGCTCTCCCAATTGAGCTACAACCCCTTAGTTGAGTTCTGTCATTATACGGAAACTTTAATGCTTGTCTAGTTATTTTTTTCTTTAATGTACTCAATTGCTCTTTGCATACGCACTAAGGTCTTTTCTCTACCCAAGAGCTGCAAAGTTACATCGATAGAAGGTGACATTCCGGTACCACAAACTGCGACCCGTAACGGCTGGGCAACTTCGCCTAATTTTAACTCTAATTTGTCTGCTGTCGCCAAAACAATCTCATGTAAAGCAGAGCCTTGCCATTCCGCTAATTTAGAAAACTCACTTAATAGACTCGCTAAAACATCATCCGAACCTGCTTTAAAGTTCTTTTTCGCTGCTTTTGCATCATAATCTTCAAAATCTTTATAGAAGTAAATACTTGCATCAGCCATATCTACCAATGTTTTACTACGCTCTCTTTGTGCTTTAACAATATCAACTAAAGAGGGACCTTCAGTCTCAACATTAATATCACGCTGCAACATATGCCAATTTAAATGCTTAGCAATTAACTCTGGCTCACTATTCATAATGTACTGATGATTAATCCAAAGTAATTTTTCAGTATTGAATGCAGAAGCTGCCACATTAACATCAGCAAGATCAAACAGCTTTATCATTTCATCACGAGTAAATAACTCCTGATCACCATGAGACCAACCTAGCCTAACTAAATAATTTAATAAAGCCTCAGGCAAATAACCTTCATCTCTATATTGCATAACACTGACCGCACCATGCCTTTTTGATAACCTTGCGCCATCATCACCTAATATCATTGGAAGATGCGCATAACGCGGCAATTCTGCTCCTAGTGCTTTTAAAATATTAATTTGTCGAGGTGTATTATTAACATGATCATCACCTCTAACCACATCAGTAATACCCATATCCATATCATCAACAACAACTGTCAAATTATAGGTTGGCGAACCATCTGATCGTGCAATAATTAAATCATCCAACTCTTTATTTGCAACGTCAATATCCCCTTTGACTACATCATGCAATGTTACAACCCCTTCTTCAGGAGTACGAAAACGCACAACCGGATTCACTCCTTCTTTAATTTCTTTTGTATGTCGACATTTTCCGTTATAACGCGGCTTTTCCTTATTAGCCATTTGCTGCTCACGCAAAACATCTAACTCTTCTTTAGAGCAATAACAATAATAAGCATCACCTTGATCTAATAATTTCTGAATAATTTCTTTATAACGATCAAAATGTTGCGTTTGATAAAATGGCCCCTCATCATAGTCTAAACCCAACCATTCCATTCCCTCAAGAATTGCATCAACTGATGCTTGAGTAGATCGCTCTAAATCAGTATCTTCAATCCGCAAAACAAATTGGCCGTTATTTTTTTTTGCATGCAACCATGAAAATAATGCAGTTCTAGCACCACCAACATGTAAATATCCTGTAGGGCTTGGGGCAAATCGTGTTTTTATACTCATAAACTATTTTGTAAAGTTCTAATTAAATTTCTATTCGAATCATTATACTAAAATCATCTTTGATTTATCTTATCATTTGGTTTAATACTGAGTTTTTCTGTTAAAGTTTTTAATGTGATAGAATTAACATTACTGTATTTTAATTAAATTCGAGGAAACACCTTATGCTAAAAAGAAAACTGATTCCCGCACTATCCATTGCTACCCTCACCTTATCAAGCCTTGCAGTTGCTGCACCAGCAGAAAAAACGGTACTCACAAAAAAAACAGACACCCTATTTGTTATTTTAGATTCCTCCTCTTCTAAAAATGCAACTTTCGATGGCGATTCCTCTGAATCAACAGTGTTTGATATAGAAAAACAATTACTACAACGCATCAATAAAAACATTCCTAGCAAGCTAAAACTATCTAGTGGAATTCGTACTTTTGGTTTTGGCTCTTGCGTAAACTGGAGTAATACACAACTTGTAAAAGAAATCAGCCCTCACTCAGCAACTGATTTCCAATCAGGCATTGATAAAGCAAGCTGCGCAGGCGGTGGATCGCCACTAGAATCTGCACTTAAAAGTAGCGCAACCGACCTTAGTAATAGCACAGGGAATATTGCACTGTTAGTTGTCTCTGATGCTTATAAAGTTTCCAATAAAACATTAGCCGAAGCAGCAGCACTAGAAAAGCAATTTGGCAATCGCTTATGCATCTACTCAGTATGGGTAGGTAATAAAAATGAACAACCTGGTAAATTCATATTACAAGAGTTATCCAATATTTCCGGTTGTGGTCAAAGTGTTGATATATCGACTGTTACATCTAATAAAGCAACAGCCTCTTTTGTTGAAGCAATGCTATATAACAAAACAACGGTTAAAGTTAAAGCCAAAACACTTGATGATGATAATGACGGAGTTATTAATAGTGCAGACAAATGTCCAACTACTCCAAAAAAAGCACAAGTTAATGAAAAAGGCTGCTGGGCATATGGTGGAGTTATCTTTAATCACGGTAAATCTTCAATTAAAAAAGGATATGAAGCTTTATTTTCAAATGCAACAGAAATGCTAAAAGCAAACCCAGCACTTATTGTTGAAATTCAAGGGCATTCTGATAGCACAGGCCCAGCTAAATTCAATAAGTTCTTATCCGAATTAAGAGCTAAAGCTATTAAAGCCGTTCTTGCGAAAAATGGCATTGAGTCTAGTCGCTTAACGACTAAAGGCTTTGGTGAGAGCGCTCCGATTGCAACTAATGATACTGCAGCAGGACGTGAAATTAACCGTCGTGTAGAGCTTAAAGCATCATATAAATAAGCACTTAACCTGCCTCTTGCAGCAGATAAGAGGCAGGTTTTTCTTTATTAAAAGCCCTTCTAGAACATTCCAACCTAGAGTTACTTAGGAACGTGTACGAAATAACTTGAGCAACTTGGAAGTGAGGCTTTAGCCTCGCCTGATTCAATGCGGGACTAAAGTCCCACTTCCAGTTTGATTGATGTTTATTTTATGCACATTCCTTATGTGCTTATTAACTCTAAGCCGCCCATATAAGAACGCAACACCTCTGGCACAATAATATCACCACTTTCTGTTTGGTAGTTCTCTAAAATAGCCACCAAAGTACGACCAACTGCTAAGCCAGATCCATTAACGGTATGCACTAACTCAGGCTTACCTGTCTCTGGATTTCTCCAGCGAGCTTTTAAACGTCTTGCTTGGAAATCTTTAAAATTACTGCATGAAGAAATCTCTCGGTAAGTTTCTTGCCCTGGCAACCATACTTCTAAATCATAAGTTTTAGTAGAAGAAAAACCCGTATCCCCCGCACATAACAAAACTTTTCGGTAAGGTAGCTTTAATTTCTGCAGTATATTTTCAGCATGTTGCGTTAACGCTTCGTGCACCTTTTCTGATTCACTCGCTTTAACAATTTGCACTAACTCCACTTTTTCAAACTGATGCTGGCGTATTAATCCTCGTACATCGCGCCCATAAGCACCTGCTTCACTACGAAAACAAGGTGTATGCGCAACCATTTTAAGAGGCATATCTTTTGCATCAACAATTTCATTGCGTACTATATTAGTAACAGGAACCTCAGCGGTTGGTATAAGGTACAAATCAGTACTAGCATTGATTTTAAATAAATCATCTGCAAATTTAGGTAACTGTCCTGTTCCGTATAAGCTATCCGCATTAACAATATAAGGTACATAAGTCTCAGAATAACCATGTACATCCGCATGCGTATCAAGCATAAACTGAGTAATTGCGCGCTGTAACCTAGCAATATTACCTTTTAAAGCAACAAAGCGTGCACTGGTAATTTTTGCCGCAACCTCAAAATCCATTCCTTGGTTGATAGCACCTAAATCGACATGATCTTTCACTTCAAAATCAAATTGTGGAATATCACCCCATCGCGAAATTTCTACATTATCATCTTCATCATTACCTGCAGGAACAGTTGCATCTAATAAATTAGGCAAGCCTTCCATTAAGGCTTTCATTTCAGCTTGAATACTTGATAACTCAGTTTCTGCTGATTTTAATTGATCACCTAAACCTTGAACCTGCTCTAGTAAAGGCTTAACATCCTCACCTTTAGCTTTTGCTTGACCAATCGACTTAGAACGTAAATTACGTTCATTTTGCAACTCTTGCGTTTTAACTTTCGTCGATTTACGTCTATTTTCTAGGTCTAAATAGTTTTTTGCATCAAAACTAATGCCACGCCTTTTTAATTCTACCTGTACAGACTCAAGATCTGATCTAAATAACTGCGGATCCAACATAATATTTTTAACTTACCTTTTAAATTTTTGTAACAACTTAGGAAACTCACAACGAATCCCCCCCATCTTGCTGGGTTATTTATTGCGCGTTACCTTAATAAATTTCTAAACTTGATTCCCAGTCCATAAACCAGCCCAAACAAATGCACCACACAACAAAGCATTTGCAACAACAATACTCAATAAACTATTAATGTCATCTTTAAGCTGAAAACCTTCTTCAATTCCGTGAAGCATGACATACAGGCTTGATAGAACAATAAAAACACCTGATAAAAATATCAACAAAACAGCTTTATGCTCATCTAATAAACTAATTTTACTCATTAATAATGCAGATAAAAAGCCAATTAAAAAAGCCCCGATTATATTCACTACATAAAGTGCATAGGGCAGTGAAACACTCATAAGCTGCACTGTCCCACCCGTATGAGAAAACAAGCCCCGCCCTACTAATAACCCCAACCAAACAGCAAAGACACAAACCGAAACACTGACTAAAACATTAGCTAAAGCCTTAGTCAGATTCCCTTGCTCAATGAGCATCACTGTATCTAATGAAAAAGTAGAAAATGTGGTAAATGAGCCAAACAAACCAATTAAAATAGCAGAGCGATACTCCAAGCTAAAAGCTACTTTTTGTAATATTAAAGCTTCCGTCAATAAGCCTATTAAAAAAGAGCCTAAAATATTGACGGCTATCGTGCCATAAGGAAAACCACGCCCTAGCCAGTGATAAACACCGGATGAAACTAAAAAACGTAAAACAGCACCAAAAGCACCGCCAAAAGCAATTGCAATTATGGGGTTCATAGCTTAATAAAATGCTCTCGATAATGCTTCAATTCATTAATTGATTCAGTCACATCATCCAAAGCTTGATGTGTGTTCGCTTTTTTAAACGAGTCCTTTACTTCAGGTGCCCAAAGACCCGCTAATATTTTTAAGGTGGAAACATCTAAATTACGATAATGAAAATACTCTTCTAGCTCACGCATATAATGATACATAAACCGGCGATCCTGCCCTATGCTATTACCGCACATAGGCGACTCACCCTTAGGCCCCCATTGCTTTATAAATTCTAGGCTACACTGCATAGCTGCAGCATCATTAACCGTTGAATCTTTTACACGCTGAATCAAACCTGATTCACCATGGTGCTTTTGATTCCAGTCATCCATTCTCGCTAAAGCCTCATCGCTTTGATGCACTGCAATAACAGGAGCTGTCGCTAAGATATTAAGATTTTTATCAGTGATAATAATTGCGATTTCTATAATTAAATCTGTATCTGGGTCTAAACCTGTCATTTCCAAATCAAGCCAGATTAGGTTTTCTGCATTTTGTGCCATATACTCTTGCTCACTGAGATCATTTAATAGCGCAAATTGTAGCACTGGCAAGCCTTTATGGCGAGTATAATAGAGGATTCTGAAAACCGCTCTTAACAATTAGCTTTTTACCCATTAACGCTTAAAAAATTAGTTATGAATACATTTACTTACCTTTTCCTTTTTGCACTATTTCTTTCTTATTCTGTGCAATTTTGGCTATCTAAACGTCAATCTTCCCACGTCCTTAAGCATCGACCTGAAGTTCCTAACGACTTCAAAGAATCAGTTTCATTAGAGGCTCATCAAAAAGCTGCTGACTATACTATTGAAAAAGGAAAAATCGGTGATGTAGATAGCGTTATCGGCCTTATCTTTTTACTTGCCTTTACTCTAGGTGGCGGAATTAGTTTATTATTTGATTTCTGGGCTAGCTTTGATTTATTTCCACTTTGGGCGGGAGTGATTTCATTAGGCTCAGTATTTGTCCTGATGTCCATACTAGAACTTCCACTTGCAATTTACCAAACCTTTGTCATTGAAGAAAAGTATGGTTTCAATAAAAGCACTACCAAGCAATTTATTACCGACCAAATAATGCAACTAGTCTTAGTGGCTGTTATCGGTTTGCCTTTACTTGCTTTAATCTTATGGGTAATGGATGAAATTGGCCAATATTGGTGGGTTTGGACTTGGGCAATTCTAATCAGTTTCTCTCTATTAATGAGCTGGTTATACCCAACTCTAATCGCGCCTTTATTTAATAAATTCACACCATTAGAAGACGGTGCTTTAAAAGACCGCATTCAACAATTATTAGAACGCTGTGGCTTTAGTAGCAATGGTATTTTTATTATGGACGGCTCTAAGCGCTCAGGTCATGGAAACGCTTACTTTACGGGAATGGGTAATAACAAACGTATCGTATTTTTTGATACCCTTGCTGAATCCCTTGATGACGAAGAAATGGAAGCTGTATTAGCACATGAACTTGGTCACTTCAAACATAAACATGTTGTAAAGATGCTGGTTGCTAGCTCTATTATGAGCTTAATCAGTTTAGGCATTTTAGGCTGGTTAATTACTGAGCCTTGGTTTTTTACTGGTTTAGGTGTTACAACAGAATCTAACGCAGCTGCACTGTTACTATTTATGTTAGTTTCACCGGCATTCACTAGTTTTATGACTCCTATCAGCTCTTATTTTCAACGAAAATTTGAATTTGAAGCGGATGATTTTGCATCAGAACACGCAAAAGCAAGTAAATTAATTAGTGGGCTAGTTAAACTTTATGAAGAAAATGCTAGCACTCTAACGCCAGATCCTTTATTTTCTGCATACCACTACAGCCACCCACCCGCTGCCATTCGTATCGCACACTTAAGCCAATCATAATTTTTACGTTTATGGGGGGATCTATATCCCCTCATTACCTCACTGCCATTAAGTTAAGGCATAATGTATTTACAAATAATAAGTTACCGTAAGCTGGGGTAGCTTATCTAAGCGTAGCGCAGATAACGTAACCCAGACTTTAGGTGTTCTTTTAAATGCTGGGTTAAGTTTTTATTGCTATCGCAAAAAAATCTAACCCAGCCTACGTTGTAACATTTTGTTATTTAAGTAATATTCCTTAACTTAATGGCAGTGACCCACTATCTACAAACGACCTCATAATATGACAGAAGTACTAACAGGACTAGTTATTTCAAATGTAGGCAAAGGCGCGACCGTTGAGTTTGAGCAACATATATATCTTTGCCAAAGCTTACGGAAAGTTGCCACTCTCGCTGCGGGCGATAAAGTAAAATTCACCATTGTCGCTAAAGATCAAGGCCGCATAGAAGAATTACTCCCTAGAAAATCTATTTTAGAGCGGCCGAGTAAAGGCGCAAAAACTCGCACCGTCGCCACTAATATAGACCAAGTTTTTGTAGTCTTTGCTTTAGAACCTTTTTGTGATTTTTTATTAATTGACCAGTACCTTGCTATTTGTGAAAACAGAAATATTACTCCCCTTTTAGTCTATAACAAATCAGACTTAGCCCACTCTGATATCATAGAAAAAGAATTACTAAACTACCAGAGCCTTGGTTATCCATTATTACGAGTCAGCGCTACCAACAATAATGGCATCAAAGAATTAAGGTCTCTTCTAGTACAAAAAATCAGTATTTTCACAGGGCAATCAGGTGTAGGAAAATCTTCTTTAACTAATGCCCTGCTACCCGATAAAGAGCTTAAAACCAATACAGTTTCTGCAACTACTAAACACGGTAGACACACAACCACTGCTGCAACACTTTATCATTTACCTGAAGGCGGAGATTTAATTGATAGCCCTGGTGTTGCTATCTTTGGTCTAGCTGGCATCTCTGAAAACCAATTAGCACATGGCTTTAGAGAATTCCAGAGCTACATCGATTTATGTCAATTTAACGATTGTAAACATGATAAAGATAAAGGCTGCGCAGTGCGTGAAGCCGTTGCAACGGGTGAAATTACAACAGCTCGTTATCAACGTTTTTTAAAATTACGCGAAAAAATGTAATCACCACCGAAGTACTCTTTAATTATTGTTTCAAGATTTGAGCTTACCTTCTGTCTACATCTATACCCAAGCTACTTGAAGGTGCTTGCTTAATGGAACTGTAATCTTTAGTCGCAGAATACCTTGATATGCGATTGCAGCGGCTAAAGATCGCTGTTCCATTTAGTTAAAATCACGCATCTTCATTTATTTTGGGTATAGACCACTTAAAGCTCCCCTACTTGTCACTCCCGAAGTCTTTTATCGGAAATCTATGTCATACAACAAGATATCCGATAAAAACATACGGGGATGACGAGGTGAGAAATAAGCATCTTCAGGTAGCTTAGGAACGTGCACGAAACAATCTCCCGATTTCTAACTAGTCTTTTTGCACTAGGAAGGCGGCTCTCATTCGTTGCGTAGAATAACTATGCGCCTCATGAGAGCAACCTTCCTGGCACAAAAATCCTGCGTTATAACTTCGGGATGTTATTCCGTGCACGTTCCTTAGGTATATATTTTCCCTCTAATTTTAATATCCCCCTTTAAAGCTATTGCATTCAATAATTATGTGACCTAAGCATACTTTTAAGCCATTTAGCTCATTTCATACTGGACTACCAAGCAATAAAGGAATATCCTACTATTAAGATAAATTTATCTCTATATTATTATTAACTTAGGAGAACTACCTAATGTATTTACATAAAAAAAACTCTTTGACTTCAACGGGTTTAATTAAATCAGTTTTGGCTAGTGCAATTCTTGCCTGTATCAGTACTCAACCCGCTCTCGCTTATGAATTTGATAAGCCTATCGAGAAAGCCTTTAAATTAGGCCAAGATGATGCAAAATACGGAAAAATCAACTTAGATATGCGTTACCGGTATGAGTTAGCGGATGTAGAAAATAGTGGTAAAGAAACCGCTCATGCGAATACTATCCGTTTTCGCCTTGGTTATTTAACGCCTGAATTTCATGGCTTACAAGCCTTTGCTGAATATGAAGGTAACTTAGCCATGCAACGTGATTATCGTGTTCCTGCAGGTGACTGGCTTGGCGATCCTAACCGTGATGTCGTTGCCGATCCACAGCAAAGTGAATTCAACCAAGGTTGGTTAAAATACAAAATATTCAACACAGAATTTAAAGGGGGGCGTCAAAGAATTATTGTTGATGACTCTCGGTTTATTGGTAATGTCGGCTGGCGTCAAATGGAGCAAACTTATGATTCCGCATTAATCACCAGTAACTTTTTTGACAACCTAACCTTACAAGCGGGTTATATCGGCCAAGTTAAAAATGTTTTGTCTATTGACGATACAGTGAAACTCCCTTTTGCAAACGCGAGCTATACAATTAAAGACTTTGCAAAAATTACTGCTTATGGATATTGGCTTACTGATTACGATACAGGCCAAACCGGAAGATCAGCACAAACCTACGGTTTTTCTGTTTCTGGATCACCCAAAATCACTAAATTAGTAAAACTACACTATCATGGAGAGTACAGTTACCAGGGTGCTTATAAAAACAATCCAAATAGTTTTAATTTAAACCGCTATAACCTTATGTTAGGTGCGACAGCTTTTAATATCACAGCTAAAGCAGCCATCGAAGAACTAGGTGGCAACGGTACCAATAGCTTTCAAACCCCTTTTGGAACTAACCATAAATTCCAAGGTTGGGCTGACTTGTTTTTAGCTACCCCAGTAGATGGCGTTAGAGATGTCAATGCCACTTTATCAACAAAATTATTAGGTACCAAACTGGCTTTTGTTTACCATAACTTTAAAAGCTCAACTAATAGTATAGATTACGGAAATGAATATGATTTCCTAATCACTAAAAAATTCGGTAAACATTATTCATTATTAGCTAAATATGCTTATTATGATGCGAATGAAACAAATGGTTTAGCAAAATTTAACAAAGATGTTAACAAATTTTGGTTACAAGGCAATGTAAGCTTCTAATTACACCACTCATACTTACCGCAAAAATAGTGATATTTTTGCGGTATTTAAAAGCTTCAGATTCACCCTTCTCTTCAGCAGTTTCCATTGCTATCGTTTAATCATGCACCACTTCTGTTTTTATATCGCACCACTTTAGCCCATAATAACTAAATTCCAATTATCAAAATCGTTTGCTCCGCACTGATTTATAGCATTACATAATATAAGCCATTATCTTCAATTAGTTACACTAAAACCAATAATAAAAACATTAGTAAGGCACGCACATTAACACCATATTCAACATGGTATAATACTTGCTTAAGTCTTATTAATTAGATTTGTTTAAACAGAGGATAACATGAGCAAAAAGCAAACCCTGGTTGTTATCGGTAACGGCATGGTAGGACATAACTTCTTAGAAAACCTTGTTGCTAGTGATATTAAAAATGACTATGAGATTGTCACTTTCTGTGAAGAAGAACGCGCTGCTTATGACCGCGTACATTTAACAGAATTCTTTTCAGGTAAAACCGCAGAAGACTTATCGCTGGTCTCAGATGATTTTTTTGAAACCAACAATATTAAAATACATATTGGTGATAAAGCGGTTTCTATCGATAAAACCAATAAATTTGTCACATCCGCTAAAGGCGTCGCCATTAGTTACGATAAACTCATCTTAGCAACAGGGTCATACGCATTTGTCCCCCCTATTGAAGGTCACGACCGTGAAAACTGCTTTGTTTATCGAACTATTGAAGATTTAGAAGCACTCACAGAAGCTGCTAAAACAGCCAAAATTGGCGCCGTTGTTGGTGGTGGATTATTAGGTTTAGAAGCCGCTAAAGCACTTAAAGACTTAAATCTTAAAACCAATGTTGTTCAGTTTTCAGCTCGCTTAATGTCTGCTCAATTAGATACCGGAGGTGCCGACATGCTGGCCTCTAAAATTGAAGCTTTAGATATTTCTGTTTTACCTAGTAAAAACACTCGAAAAATTGTTGATGGCTCTGAATGTAAACACAGAATGGAGTTTGCCGACGGAACCTCATTAGAAACAGATATTATTTTATTTTCTGCGGGTATACGCCCGCGTGATGAAATTGCACGTATCAGTGGTATTGAAGTAGGTACTCGCGGTGGAATTGTAATTAATGACCAATGCAAAACATCCGATCCTTATATTTACGCTATTGGAGAGTGTGCTGTTTGGAAAGGTGAATCCTTTGGCTTAGTTGCGCCTGGTTACAATATGGCGCGCGTTGTTGTTTCTGACTTAGCCGGTAAAGAAGCAAGTTTTGCAGGTGCGGATATGAGCACTAAACTTAAACTTAATGGTGTTGATGTAGCAAGCATTGGTGATGCTCATGCCAATACAGCAGGCTCATTAGTTTACACCTACCAAAATGGTGCAGATGAAATCTACAAAAGCTTAGTCGTTAGCGCAGATAAAAAGCAATTATTAGGTGCTGTCTTAGTGGGTGATGCTTCTGGCTATGGAGTACTCTCTCAATACTACCTCAATGCTATCGACTTACCTGAGCATCCTGATAGTTTAATTATCCCTTCCCGATCCGATCAATCTGTTGCTTTAGGTCCTGATGCCCTGCCTGCTTCGGCACAAATATGCTCTTGCTTTGATGTCACTAAAGGTCAAATTTGCTCATCGGTTGAAGCTGGCTGTCATTCCATGGCCGCATTAAAAGACGATACTAAAGCGGCTACAGGCTGTGGTGGCTGTACGGCTCTTTTAAAATCTGTTTTAGATTCTGAACTAGAAAAATCAGGTTTTGAAGTTAATACTGACTTGTGTGAACATTTTTCCTATACTCGCCAAGACTTATATAACTTGATGATGGTTAATAAAGTCAAAACATTTAATGATTTTTTAAATCAACACGGCCAAGGTCGAGGCTGTGAGGTTTGCCGTCAAGCCATTGGATCTATCCTTGCATCATACTGGAATGAGTATGTATTAAGTGACGACCAAATGAGCGTACAAGATACCAATGACACCTTTCTTGCCAATATGCAAAAAGATGGCACCTATTCTGTTGTACCAAGAATGACAGGTGGCGAAGTCACGCCAGAGGGTTTGATTGCCATAGGCCAAATTGCCAAAAAATATAAGTTATATACTAAAGTGACTGGTGGGCAGCGAGTTGATTTATTCGGTGCCCGTTTAGATCAATTACCTCCTATTTGGAAAGAATTAATTGATGCAGGTTTTGAATCTGGCCATGCTTACGGAAAATCCTTACGCACGGTTAAATCTTGTGTCGGTAGCATGTGGTGTCGCTTTGGTGTTGATGACAGTGTTGGACTCGCCGTTCAATTAGAAAATCGCTACAAAGGCCTACGCTCTCCACACAAAATTAAATTTGCAGTTTCTGGTTGTACTCGTGAATGTGCCGAAGCACAAGGGAAAGACATCGGTATTATCGTAACCGAAGGCGGCTGGAATCTTTATGTTTGTGGTAACGGTGGTATGAAACCTCGCCATGCAGACTTATTTGCAACGGATTTAGACAAAGAAACTTTAATTAAATATATCGACCGCGTACTGGCCTTTTATATACGTACTGCTGATCGCTTGCAACGTACATCTGTTTGGATGGAAAATATGGAAGGTGGTTTAGATTATTTAAAATCTGTGGTTATTGATGACAAGCTAGAGATCTGTGATGACTTAGAAACGCACATGCAAAATGTGGTTGATACTTACCAATGTGAGTGGAAAACCACCATTGAAGATGAAGAGAAACTAAAACGTTTCCGTTCTTTTGTTAATAGTGATGAAACCGATGACAATATTGTTTTTGTTGAAGAGCGCGGACAAATTCGCCCTGCCAATGAACAAGAAAAACAACACTTTGCTTTAACGGAGGAAGTCTAATGAGTAAATGGATTGATATTTGCGCAACATCAGATTTACAGGCTGATTCAGGTGTTTGTGCTTTAGTTGAAGGCAAGCAAATTGCTATCTTCTACATGCCAATAGGCAATAAAATTTACGCTATCGACAACTACGACCCATTTGGTAAAGTTCACGTTTTATCACGAGGGCTAGTGGGTGATATTAAAGGCGAAGCAATGGTCTCATCCCCACTTTATAAACAGCATTTTAGCCTAGAAACAGGCCAATGTTTTGAAGATGAATCTGTTAAAAATGACACCTACGCAATTCGTATAGAGAATAATCGCGTAGAAATTAGCTTGGAAGGTTAAGAATATGAACTACAACTATTATATTGCCGATGTATTTACCAAAAAGGTTTTTAACGGTGCGCAAGTTGCCGTCTTTCCTAAAGCTGATGGGCTAAGTAAAGAACAAATGACCTTAGTTGCTCGTGAACTAAACTTAACAGAAACTGTTTTTTTGTTTAAAAATGCAGACATAGAAAATGATTTGCAAATGAAAATATTTTCTCCTGCCGGTGAAATTGATGTTGCCGGCCATCCAGTCATTGCAGCTGCTTATATTTTAGCTAACTGTGGTTACTTAGACCTAAACAATAAAGACCATACGCAAGTTAATTTGCACCAAAATAAAGCTAGTATTCAAGCGAATGTAAGCTGTACTAATGGACAGGCTAACTTTGTTCAGTATTCACGTACTGTTTCACCTATTGTTGATTATTTCACTCCAACAGAAACTGAATTGGCAAGTTTCTTAGGTATTGATGCAGCTTATATTGATAATAAAAAATACTCTGCACGCCTTGTTTCTTGTGGTATTCCTTATTTAGTTGTGCCAACTTTTTATCATGAAACCATTCGTGATGCGAAATTTAATTTAGCCGCATGGAGCCAATCTATCGCACCACAAACGGCAGCTGAAGAAATTTTATTAGTTTCCCCAAAAACACCCGCTCAAGATTCTGATTTTGCCGTGCGCTTACTTGGCCCAAATATTGGTTTACATGAAGACCCGCCCGTTGGGTCTGCGATACCTACCTTAGCGGCCTTCCTCTGTTCCTTCGATCACATGCAAAAAGGAACCTACACTTTTGCTGTTGAACGTGGCGATGAAAAAGTCCGCCGTAGTGTACTGAATATGGAGATGGATCATAAAGGTGAAGATACTTTAACCATCCGTGTTGGTGGTGAGGCTGTTAAAGCATCAGAAGGAACCATGTTTATCCCTGAACTTTAATTTTATAGCCGCTATCACTAAATTATCTACATAGTTTAGCTACCCCACTAATAACTTTTACTATTATAAAGAGAATTATTTATGTCCTATTTAGAACCCACTGAATTTGTAACCAAAATGGTTGGCGCGGGTGAAGCCAAAGTTTACATGTCCAACAAAGATACTTTAATCCGTGCTTTTATGGCTGGAGCAACACTCGCACTTGCCGCTATTTTTGCAATTACTGTTGCCGTTAAAACTGGATCACCACTATTAGGGGCAGTACTTTTCCCTATTGGTTTCATTATGCTTTATTTAATGAAATTTGATTTATTAACCGGTGTTTTCACCTTAGTACCCCTCGCATGGCTAGATAAAAGACCGGGCGTAACTATCAACCAAGTATTAAGAAACTGGGGGCTAGTTTTTCTTGGTAACCTTGCAGGCGCATTAGCCGTTGCCTTTATGATGTCTTTTATTTTAACCATTGGCTATAACACCGATGGTGGTGTGATTGCTGAAAAAGTGGGTAGCATAGGTGAAGCCAGAACCTTAGGTTACAAAATTCACGGTACCGGGGTTGGTTTACTATTTTTATCAGTGGCATGCTATGTAACTGGATGGTTTCTATGGGAGTAGTTGGCGCTATGATTTCTACCTCTGCTACGGGAAATCAGTAAAGTTTCATAAAGAAAACCTAATGTTTGATGGGAATGATAAGAACCCAATGAATGAGTTAATGCTTACAATGTTGGGCGCATTTGCACAGTTTGAACGCTCTATAATGTTAGAACGCCAACGGGAAGGAATTGCTATTGCAAAAGCTAAAGGGAAATATAAAGGACGTAAATCATCTTTAACGAATGAACAAATGCAAGAGATGAAAGTTGATTTTAATAATGGAATGAAGAAAACTGAGATTGCTGAAAAATATGGTGTTACAAGAAGCTATGTTTATCAATTAGTAAAAAAAAACCATCATGGTCTAAGAGTAAAATTCTGATACTTTATTATTGGGGCAATAAATCGGCAATGCTTGCCAGTCAAATTAAATTATTTTAACCACCCTACCCAAAACTGTTTTTAGCCAATTATTTAGCCACAGCCTATTTAAGAGTTTTTAATAATTTTATTTTTTAAATTTTTACCATCTAAAACAGAAGCTTAGATGGTAGGCACGAGTGAATTCGAATCACCGACCCCTACCATGTCAAGGTAGTGCTCTAACCAACTGAGCTACGCGCCTACAGAACCTTAACAAGAAGAGTTAAGAACGGCTATTATAGCTTTGCTTTATGATTTTGCAAGCCTTAAATCAACATTTCGGCTTGTAATTGCTTGATGTCATCACGTATTTTTGCTGCGGCTTCAAACTCTAAGTTTTTAGCGTGTTTGTACATTTCGTCTTCTAATTGCGTAAGTTTTTTCTCTTTTTCTTTTGGGCTTAATACTTTGTATGAGGCTTGCTGCTCATTAACTTGATTTCGTTTGGTTTTAGCACCCAAGCCTGCGCCAGGGATAGTGGCTTCTAAAATATCGGTGACTGATTTTGTAATGGTTGTTGGTGTAATATTATTTTTTTGATTAAACTCTGCTTGTTTTTCACGTCGACGCTGAGTTTCATCAATTGCTTGCTGCATAGATCGGGTTACTTTATCGCCATATAAAATCGCTTTACCATTGGAATTTCTCGCGGCACGTCCTATGGTTTGTACTAAGGAAACAACGGAGCGCAAAAAACCTTCTTTATCTGCATCTAAAATTGCTACTAGCGATACTTCGGGAATATCTAAACCTTCTCTTAATAAGTTAATACCTATTAATACATCAAAAACACCTAAGCGTAAATCACGAATAATCTCTACCCGCTCAACGGTATCCACATCTGAATGTAAATAGCGTACTTTTACACCGTGATCCATCATATATTCAGTTAAATCTTCTGACATACGTTTAGTGAGTGTGGTCACTAAAACACGTTCTTTTTTATCCACACGGATGTTAATTTCCGATAATAAGTCATCGACTTGCGTGGTTGCTGGGCGTACTTCTATAATAGGATCTAATAAACCTGTTGGACGCACAACTTGTTCTACAAATTTTCCTGAGTTTTCTTTTTCATACACACTAGGTGTAGCGGAAACATAAATTTTTTGCCCTACTCGCGCTTCAAACTCCTCAAATTTTAAAGGACGATTATCCAGTGCCGAGGGTAAGCGAAAGCCGTATTCAACTAAGGTCTCTTTACGTGAGCGGTCGCCTTTATACATCGCCCCCATTTGCGGAATAGTGACATGGCTTTCATCAATGATAACCAAAGCATCTTTAGGTAAATAATCAAACATGGTTGTAGGTGGTGCGCCATCATCACGTCCTGCAAGATAGCGTGAATAATTTTCAATACCTGAGCAATAACCTACTTCATAAATCATTTCTATATCAAATAAAGTACGTTGTTCTAAGCGCTGCGCTTCAACTAGCTTATTTGATGAACGTAATTGTTCTAAACGTTCTTTAAGCTCTACTTTAATCTTTTCAACCGCACTTAATAATTTGTCACGCGGTGCAACATAATGGCTTTTAGGGTAGACCGTATAACGTGCAATACGGCGTAATATTTCACCCGTTAAAGGATCAAATAACGAGAGGCGCTCAATTTCATCATCAAATAACTCTATACGTAAGGCAGCTTCATCAGATTCCGCTGGAAAAATATCAATCACATCCCCACGTACGCGGTAAGTTGCTCGGCGTAGCTCTATATCATTTCGGGTGTATTGCATGCTTGCTAAGCGGCGCAAAAGATCGCGTTGCTTGATGATATCGCCACGTACTAAGTGCAATACCATTTTAAAGTAAGATTCAGGTTCACCTAAGCCGTAAATGGCAGAAACAGTAGCAACCACAATGGTATCTTTGCGCTCTAATAAAGCTTTGGTTGCAGATAAACGCATCTGCTCAATATGCTCATTACGTGATGCATCTTTATCGATAAAGGTATCGGAAGCAGGAACATAAGCTTCAGGCTGATAATAATCGTAATAAGAGACAAAATATTCAACTCTATTTTCAGGGAAGAATTCTTTCATTTCGCCATAGAGCTGTGCGGCTAGCGTTTTATTGGGTGCTAATAACATGGCAGGACGCTGCACTTCATTAATCACATTGGCAATGGTAAATGTCTTACCTGAACCTGTCACTCCTAATAAGGTTTGATGTACCTCACCATCCTCTAAGCCTTCGATTAATTGCTTGATAGCGGTTAGTTGATCACCCGCTGGTTTAAATGGACTGTGTATTTTAAATAATTTTTTCACGTTATTTTCATATTATCGCGATAAAATTGCCGCAATGAATTTGTCTCTTACTAAACTTGTCAGTGCATCATTCTAACAAACTAACCTTGTTAAGGTATAATCACAAACAGTAAGTCTTTAACCTTGATAGCCTCTTATTTTAAGAGCCAACCTCTAGGTTTTGTAACCACTTGATATTTTCTATTTATTTCATTAATTTGAGAGAACTATGAGCATTAAACTTTCTGACCGTCTAAGTGCAGTTAAGCCATCACCTACATTAGCGATTACTGCCCGCGCTGCTGAACTACGTGCTGCAGGTAAAGATATTATTGGCTTAGGGGCTGGAGAGCCTGATTTTGATACCCCTGACCATATAAAATCAGCGGCTATTGAGGCAATCAACCAAGGCTTTACTAAATACACCGCTGTTGATGGTACAGCCAGTTTAAAACAAGCGATTATCGATAAGTTCAAACAAGATAATCAATTTGATTACACTGCTAAACAAATTTTAGTTTCATCGGGTGGCAAGCAAAGCTTTTACAATTTAGCTCAAGCTTTATTAAATAAAGGCGATGAAGTCATGATCCCTGCTCCTTATTGGGTATCTTACCCAGATATGATGTTATTAGCGGATGCAACACCGGTTATTGTTGAAGCGACACAAACACAGAATTTTAAAATATCTGCTGAGCAATTACGTGCTGCGATTACGGATAAAACGCGTTTATTTGTGATTAACAGCCCATCTAACCCAACAGGTTCAGCTTATAGTTTAGAGGAATTAAAAGCTTTGGCTGATGTTTTATTAGACTACCCTGACATTATCATTGCTACTGATGATATGTATGAACATATCTTATGGGAAAAAGATAGTTTTGTTAATATTCTCAATGCTTGCCCTGAGCTTTATGATCGCACGATGGTCTTAAATGGTGTTTCTAAAGCTTATTCCATGACGGGCTGGCGAATTGGCTATGCAGCAGGATCAGAGAAAATCATTGCTGGGATGCGTAAAGTGCAATCACAAAGCACCTCTAACCCTTGTTCAATCTCTCAAGTAGCGGCTGAAGCAGCATTAAAAGGTAACCATGATTGTATTGATACCATGATGGTGGAATTTAAAAATCGCCATGATTTTGTGGTAGAAGAGCTTAATAAATTGCCTGGGATTAGCTGTTTGAAAACTAATGGTACTTTTTATGTTTTCCCTGATGTATCTGAATTAATTAACAATCTAAATGGCATAGAAGATGATCTCGGTTTAGCTGAATATTTCATTGAAAAAGCTGAAGTTGCGATTGTTCCAGGGTCTGCTTTTGGTTGTGCGGGTCATATGCGTATTTCTATTGCAACCAGTATGGAGAATTTAGAAAAAGCATTGGAACGTATTAAAAAGGCGATTGTTTAATTCCCTTCTCGTCATCCCCGAAGTCTTTTATCGGGGATCCAGTGATACCGTTAGACTCCCGATTAAAACCTCGGGAGTGATGGATGGAAAAAATGACTGCACCTTCAAGTCGTTTGAGTATAAATAACTTATTGAGTTGCTTTTTCTATTTCTTTTCGCCTTAATGCTTCCGTTTCCTGAAGCATACTCTCAACACCTTTAGCTTTTTCCAGCGCCTGCACTTGCTCATTAAAAATTGCTAATTCTTTTTTTGGTTTTTCTACTGGCTTGTTATCTTCACTAGAACAAGAAGCTAACAATAAAGTTACTGCAATTAACACCCACTTATTTTTATTCATAATCATCACTCCTGATGTGAAATTTAATTGTTTACGAAAATACTACCTAGCACTTCTCATTAGCTGTTTCATATCTCTCACGGCTGCTTCTAAACCACAAAAGACTGCTTGTGCAATCAATGCATGGCCTATATTTAATTCAACAATTTCAGGTATTTTACAAATCGCTTCTACATTAAATAAATTTAATCCATGTCCAGCATTTACTTGTAAACCAGCACTATGTGCATAACTAGCCGCAGTAGCAATTCGTTTTAATTCCAATAACTGCTCTGCTTTTGTTGTGGCATCGGCATAACGCCCTGTATGTAATTCAATCACAGGCGCACCGGCCTTTATTGCGGCATCTATTTGACACTCTTCTGGATCAATGAACAGCGAAACTTCAATGTCAGATTCAGCCAGTTTAGTACAAGCTCGGTGCATTTTTTCGGGGCTTGCCGCTACATCTAGCCCACCTTCTGTGGTTAGTTCTTCACGTTTTTCGGGAACCAAGCAACAGGCATAAGGCTTGACTTCAGTTGCTATCATTAGCATTTCTTCTGCCACTGCCATTTCAAAATTTAAGCGTGTATGAATCATTTCTTTCAATAAAAACATATCTCTATCTTGCATATGTCTTCTATCTTCGCGTAAGTGCGCAGTTATACCATCTGCACCTGCTTGCTCTGCAATAAAAGCAGCTTGCAAAGGTTCTGGATATTGTGTGCCACGCGCTTGTCTTAGCGTAGCGATATGGTCGATATTAACGCCTAATAAAATTAATGAGTCTTGCATGTTTTTTGTAGGATAAGTTTAGACATTAAACTGCGTGTTTTCAGTGCTTTGCCTTGTAAATAAAAATCAATGACTGAGCGCATCAGTTGTTTTGCCTGTTGTAGTTGAGTTGAAGTTGTATAGGTTTTCAATCGCATCGCAATTAAGGTACTGCCATCAATAGTCCCTTTTTTATCGAAACTTGCGCCTTGCTCTATATCAAATTGATAGCGGTATTCTGCTTGTATTGCATCCCCTGTTGCCGCATCAAATTCTAACTGTAAACCATAACCTAAAGATTCAATTAGCTGTATTTCAAAACAGCGTAAGGCGGATTCTACAGACTTATTATCTTGCAATGCTTCTAAGCAGTTAAGGTAAGCCATAAAAACATCTGGGTAAGGCTCGCCTTCAGGCAGTAAATAACGAATTAATTCATTAATATAAAAGCCACAATAAATATTAAACTCAGGAAAACAAAATTCTTTATTGCCAGACTCAACATGTTGTAATGTTTTTAATGATTGTGCGCCAAAATAGCCGATATTAATTGGTAAAAAGGGGCGCAATAAACCTAAATAATGTGATTTTTGCTGACGAGTTCCTTTGGCAATAAGCGAGACTCGTCCTATAGATTGGGTAAATACATCAACAATAACACTGCTTTCTTTAAAGTTTTGATGATGTATGACAAACCCAGCCTGTAAACTAATCTTTAAATCCTAAACTTTGTAAAGCACGTTCATTATCTGACCAGCCTGATTTCACTTTGACCCAAAGCTGTAAATACACTTTAGAACCAATCATATTTTCTATATCTTTACGCGCTTCGATACCGATACTTTTTAGTAATTCACCCTGTTTACCAATAACGATATTTTTTTGTGTTTCACGCTCTACCCAAATCAAACCATAAATTTTAGTAATATGTGGCAGTTCTTCATAACGCTCAACCTCAACCGTTAATGCATAAGGCAGTTCATCACCTAATCGGCGTGTTAATTTCTCCCGAATCATTTCAGACACTAAAAAGCGTTCTGAACGATCTGTTATTTGATCTTCAGGATAAATAATATTACCTTCGGGTAATAAACCCATCATTAAGCCGTCAAGTACTTCTAAATTAGTTTGTTTTAACGCGGATATTGGCACAATTTCTTTAAAAGGGAATTTTTCTTGTGCATCTTTAAAAAAAGCAAAAATATCTTCTTTATTTTTTACTCGGTCAATTTTGTTAACGGCCAAAATTACAGGTAAATTCGCTTTTTTTAATTTCTCAAAAATAACTTCGTCGTAATCTTGCCAAGCTAAAGTATCAATTAACCAAACGACTAAATCAACCCCTAGCAAAGTCGTATCAGCCGTTCTATTTAAATAACGATTAAATGCTTTTTTACTACTTTCATGCATACCGGGGGTATCCATAAAAATTGCTTGACCTTTTTCACTGGTTTTAATACCTAGAATTTGGTGGCGTGTTGTTTGAGGTTTACGAGAGGTAATACTAATTTTTTGCCCTAACAAATGATTCATTAGGGTTGATTTACCTACATTCGGCTGGCCAATAAAGGCAACATATCCACAATTCATTTTGTATCCTTTGCTAGTTTTTCTAGCATTAATTCAGCCGCTTGCTGCTCTGCTTTTTTTCTGGAGATTCCCATACCTACCACCGTTTTATCGCGTAATTCAATCGCACAATCCACTTTAAATGTTTTTTCATGGGGCAAACCCGATTCACTTATTAAGGTATAAATGGGAACGGCGCACTGTTTAGCTTGCATATATTCTTGCAAACGTGTCTTGGGGTCTTTCTGCCAGTTATCTAAACTTAAATCAGCTAAGCGTTCTGCAAACAATTCTAATATCCATTCTTTTGCCGCTGCCTCGCCTTTATCTTTGACTATTGCACCCATAATGGCTTCTAAAGCATCCGATAAAATAGAAGCCCGGCGAAAGCCACCACTTTTTAATTCACCTGAACCTAAAATAAGGTAATCACCAAAATTATGTTTACGGGCTAATTCAGCTAAAGAATCTTGATTGACTAAGCTGGCTCTTAATCGACTTAATTCACCTTCACTGGCTTTAGGAAATTGATTAACTAAGGCTTCAGCAATCACAAAGCCTAGAATAGAATCCCCTAAAAACTCTAAGCGTTCATTATTTTTAGCACCAATACTTCTATGTGTTAACGCTAAAACAAACCATTTAGGGTCTTTAAAACTTAATCCTAATTTTTTACAAAGGCTATCAGGTGATTTAATCACTCAGTACCTACTTCAATCGTATTATCAAAATCTACCCAAATACTGAGCGTATCAATAAAAGGTACTTTAACAAAATAAACAATTTGCACTTTTAAATAACCAGGACGTGAAGTAATCTTGACATCTTTTTTAGTGACATTTGCTATGTAGTTCATATTGAACTGCTTACTTAATGATATCCAAACATCATGTTTACTCGCCTCTTCAATATCAGGTCTATTTTTAAGCGTCTCTAAAGCATGAACAACTTTACTGTGGTTCATATAAATTGGGCCAACTTTTAAAATAATCATCGTAAAAAAAAGCAATGATTACCATGGCAACAATAAAAGAAATTAATGTCATACCCTTTTGATTTTTATGTGTTTTTCTCATTATATTACCCTTTAATATGAGTAGTGTATTATTGAATCACTGTTCCGATTCTATCAAAACCAATTCCTTTATGCTGCCAATCCCAGCTCATCCATATAAAAAAAGCTTTACCTAGTAAATTTTCTTCAGGTACTGTTCCCCAGTAACGACTATCGTTACTATTATCACGGTTATCACCCATCACAAAATAATGCCCTTTAGGAACAATAAAAGTTCCTTTTAAATTAGCTGCACGATGATTAATTAAAATCTCATGCTCAACGGTTTGTAAATTTTCACTGAGAATTTCCGCACCCGTCATTGATACGCCTTGCCCCACGCCCACGAACTCACCTAAAGACGTTTGCTGCATAGGCTTGCCATTGATGGTTAACTTTTTATTAACATAAGCAATTCGGTCACCAGGTAAGCCAATTATGCGCTTAATATAATCAACCTCTGGATTTTTTGGGTACCTAAAAACAACGGCATCACCTCTTTCAGGGCTACTAATATCAATGACCTTCTTATTAATCACGGGGAGACGAATACCATAAGTAAATTTATTAACCAGAATAAAATCACCGATTAATAAAGTAGGCATCATCGAACCTGATGGAATTCTAAATGGTTCCGCTATAAAAGAGCGTAATAAAAATACCACTAAGACCACAGGAAAAAAAGAACGCGCATATTCAACCAATAATGGTTCATTATCTAAATCATACTCTTGATCTATCCGTTTTAAATAATAACAATACCCGCCCCAAGTAACTCCAGTGACTACCGCTGCTACCAATAAAAAAAATGAAAAATCATAATCCATTATAATCTCCCTATTTAATCTTTTTTGGCTTGTAAGACCGCTAAAAATGCTTCTTGTGGAATTTCCACACTGCCCACTTGCTTCATACGTTTCTTACCTGCTTTCTGCTTAGCTAATAATTTCTTTTTACGTGAAATATCTCCGCCATAACATTTAGCCGTTACATTTTTACGCAAGGCTTTTACCGTTGAACGTGCAATGACTTTTGCACCAATTGCAGCTTGAATTGCCACATCATACATTTGCCTTGGAATCAGGTCTTTCATTGCTTCTACCAATTCACGCCCGCGTGATTGGCTAACATCACGATGCACAATAACGGATAAAGCATCAACGGCTTCACCATTAATAAGCACATCTAACTTAATTAACGGTGCTTCTTGAAAACGTTTAAATTCATATTCAAACGATGCAAAGCCACGACTAACAGATTTAAGGCGGTCAAAGAAATCTAAAACGACTTCACTTAATGGTAAATCATATTTCAATGATACTTGAGTGCCCAGATATTGCATATCAACTTGTACACCACGTTTTTCTACACACAAATTAATAACTGATCCTAGGTATTCTTTCGGCACTAAAATATTCGCTTGAATAATCGGTTCACGAATCATCATAACCGAGCCAACATCTGGTAGATTAGCGGGGTTATCAACTTTTAATGTTTCACCATTATGTGTTTCAACTTCATACACAACAGTTGGCGCTGTCACAATTAAATCAATATCATACTCACGTTCTAAACGTTCTTGTATGATCTCCATGTGTAACATGCCTAAAAATCCACAGCGAAAACCAAAGCCTAGTGCTTCAGAGCTTTCTGGCTCAAACTGTAAAGAGGCATCATTTAAGCGTAATTTATTCAGTGATTCACGTAAATCTTCATAATCATCGGCACTAACCGAATAAAGCCCCGCAAAAACACGGGGTTGAGATTTTTGAAAGCCCTTTAAAGCTTGCTCACATTTATTGTCTGTTAAAGTAATGGTATCCCCAACCGGTGCACCAAAAATATCTTTAATTGAGGCAACAATAAAACCCACCTGCCCAGTTTTTAAAATCGTTTCATCTTGTAACTTAGGGGTAAATACACCGACTCTTTCAGCTATAAAACTATTGCCTGTCGACATAATGGTAATACGCTGTTTTTTACGCAAAGAACCATTAACAATTTTAACCAGTGAAACCACACCCAAATAATTATCAAACCACGAGTCAATAATTAAAGCTTGCAGCGGCCCCTCTTCATCACCTTCTGGTGGAGGAATAATACCCACTAATTCTTCTAATACCTCAGGAACACCTAGGCCTATTTTAGCACTAATTCTAATAGCATCTTCAGCAGGTATACCAATAATATCCTCAATTTCGGCAATCACTTTTTCGGGGTCTGCTGTCGGTAAATCAATTTTATTCAGCACAGGCATAACTTCCAAGCCTTGCTCTATCGCTGTATAACAATTTGCAACACTTTGCGCCTCAACGCCTTGCGCGGCATCAACCACTAATAAAGCCCCTTCACAAGCAGCTAAAGAACGTGACACCTCATAAGAAAAATCCACATGCCCAGGGGTATCAATAAAATTAAGCTGGTAAATTTCACCATTTTTTGCAGTAAAATTTAAAGTGACACTTTGTGCTTTAATGGTAATACCACGTTCACGTTCAATATCCATTGAATCAAGAACTTGTGCTTCCATTTCCCGATCAGATAAACCACCGCACAATTGAATAATTCGATCAGCTAAAGTAGATTTCCCATGATCAATATGCGCAATAATTGAGAAATTTCGTATATGTTTTAAATCCATCGTATATTTTTAAGTGTGCGAAAGTAAGAAGCAATGAAAACTATGCTTTGATAATAGGAATATTTTAACAGATGTAAGATAGCGTCGACCAAGTAATAGCAATTTCAATCTATTTATACTTATATACCCAAGCTACTTGAAGGTGCTCGCTTAATGGAACCGCGATCTTTAGTCGCGGAATGCTTGATATGTGATTGCAGCGGCTGAAGACCGCTGTTCCATTTAGTTAAAATCACGCATCTTCATTTATTTTGGGTATAAGTACTTGTGCATAATTACTCTAACATTTTGATATGACGAATTTTAGTAGGATGGGTAGAGCGTTTTTTGCGAAACCCATCATTCTGGCAATGATTGATGGGACTCACTAGTCGTGGAATACTTAATGTGTGATTGCAGCGGCTAAAGACCTCTGTTCCGTTTAATTAAAATCACACATCTTCAAGTAGCTTGGGTATATTGCCGTTAGTATTACCCGTTCAAAACAAAATCAAATTTCTGCATTAATGCGGAAATTTCTGGTTTATTCAGCTCACTGACAGGTAGTAGCAAATCATCTTGATTTAAACCTTGCTGTATTAATGCGTCCTGCTCTACATAAATATTTTCTACATCATATAAAGCTAAAGAACGATAGATTAACCCAATATTTTTACCGCTCTGCCCTTGAGTATTTTGGCTCTTTTTTAAATGAAAAACAGCCTCCCCCAAAAGTAACAAACTCACTTCTTGCTCAAATGCCGCTGCAATCAAAATAACATCTAAAGATTCTTGGCTATCACAACCGCTATAAGCTGCAGAATTTAAAACAAACAAAAATGATTTCATTATTGATATTCGCTCATATTATCATTCGATAAATAACTGGCTGAATCAATATCGTTTACATCTAACATCAACAGTGAGCCTAACTCCATCATCGCCTTACGGTAGACCTTGCGCTTAAAATAAACCACAGATTTTAAGGGCTCCCAAAATTTAACCCACTGCCAATCATCAAATTCTGGTTTACTATGCTTGTCTAATACCACACTGGTTTCTTCACCGACTAACTTTAGTAAATACCATATCTGCTTTTGCCCAACACATAAAGGATGAGAGTTACGTCGAATATACTTATCTGGCAATTTATACTTAAACCAATACCGAGTACGTCCAACCACTTCAATATGCTGCCGCTCTAGCCCTGTTTCCTCATATAATTCTCGATACATCGCTTGCTCAGGACTTTCATGCGACTCTATACCGCCCTGAGGGAATTGCCAAGAATTTACCCGTGCACGTTTAGCCCAAAAAACATGACCTTTCGCATTACAAAGGATGATGCCGACATTTGACCTGTATCCTTTTGAGTCAATCATTTTAAAACCTATTTTTTTACTGCTCGTACTACAACTCTCGTATGATAAAATTATAGTTATCGAACAAGGAATAAAAGCCTTAAAAGCTTTTATTCACTAGCGTTACTTAATTGATACCATTGTTCCACAAATCCCTAAGTGATGCCATCCCCCTTTTACTAAAACCTTCAATGGAATAAGCAATAATGAGTTTAGCTATTTTTGATTTAGACAACACCCTATTAGCCGATGATAGCGATTATCTTTGGGGGCAATTTTTGGTTGACCAAGGTATTGTTGATGGCGAATATTACCAACAAGAAAACGAACGTTTTTACCAAGAGTATAAAGAAGGCAAACTAGACATCAATGAGTTTCTTAAATTCTCCCTAAAACCTTTAGCCGATAATAGCTTAGAAGATTTACAAAACTGGCGCGCACAATTCATGATTAATGTGATCCAACCTATTTTATTAAAACCCGCTCAAGCTTTAGTGAAAAAACATCACGATCGTGGTGATACCTTATTAGTCATTACTGCGACTAATTCTTTTGTTACCGCCCCTATTGTTAAATCTTACGGAATCCCAAATTTATTAGCGACCACACCTGAGTTAATCGGCGGACAATTTACCGGGAAAGTGGATGGTACCCCTTGCTTTCAAGAAGGAAAAGTAACACGTTTAGAACAATGGCTGCAAAAAACAGGACTTTCTCTAGAAAATAGCTATTTTTACAGTGATTCTCACAATGACTTACCTTTACTTAAATTAGTCACTCACCCTGTTGCGGTTAATCCTGATGATACTTTAAAGCAGCATGCAGAAAATTCAGCTTGGCCAATCATAAGTTTACGTGACTAAAGAACGCGTACAAAACAATCCCCCTATTTACAAGAAAGTGGAATTACCTTGTATACCTAAGCTACTTGAAGAGGCAGGCTTAATGGAACTCCGAAGAATGCTTGATGTGTGATTGCAGCGGCTGAAGACCGCTGTTCCGTTTAGTTAAAAGCAATGAAGGTACAGCTCTTTCTCCTCTCGTCATTCCCGAAGTCTTTTATCGGGAGTCTATGTCATGTAGCAAAATGCAGGTACTAAATACAACTCCGGGGTTTAGGTAAGCCTGCAATTTTACACGCGTATTTTAAAGGTCCTTCAGGAAATAGCTTTAATAAATATCGACTATTGCCTTTATCCGCACCTAACTCAGTCTTAATGGCTTTAGTAAAGACTCGTGCATTAGGTAAGTATTCATACTCTTGATAAAAATTCTGAATAAATTTTAATATTTCCCAATGAGCATTAGTTAACTCCAATCCTTCTTTCTTTGCTAGTTGCTCAGCAATTACTTCTGTCCACTCTGTTTTATCCAGCAAAAATCCTTGTTCTGTTGTTGCTATAGCGATTTTCAATTCCATGTTTTAATCGTATTATGCGCCACAGATAAATCAACAAACCCTGCGTAATCAACAATATTAATAAGTTCTGATACCTCATCACAAGCAATACCTCTTAACTGAATATCAGAAATTAAAGTATAAAACTTTACTTTAACGGCACACTCTCGCAAACCCTTTATAAACACAGAACTATTAAGTAAATGAAGTGTACTACTTTCCATAAATAAAATGGCATCACCATCAGCCATAAAACCTAAAGCTTGCTGCGTATTATTTTTTGAAGAAACTAAATGCAACATATTATGTCCCAGAAAAAATTTTAAGACCCACCACACTTAGAATAATAAGTGATATAGAACTAAGTCGATAAATGTCGACCGATTCATTAAACAAAAATATTCCCGCAATTGCGATACCTGCAGCTCCAACCCCAGTCCAAATAGCATAAGCTGTCCCTAAGGGTAAGGTTTTAATTGCCATCATTAAAAAGCCCAAACTCCCCGCCCCTGTTACCGCTGTCGCAATAGAAGGAATTAACTTGGTAAACCCTTCATTATATTTAAGACTTAGTGCAAAAAATATTTCTGCAATACTTGCTGCCACTAAAAACAACCAGCCCATTTTTTCTCCTAAAAAACATTCCATAAACAATAGACATATAGAGCATATACACTGAAAGTATATTATTTTACAATACTACTTATAAATCCTGCCTTTTTAAAACCACGTCATGTCAGACAACGCTAAATTCATACTTAAAAATCCTACCGAAATTACTCGAAAATTAAATCTAATTTTAAAGCAAGATTGTTTAATCACCGTCTCTTTTAATAAAGGCAAATCATTTTTTTTAAGCACTCTACTAGATATTGATACTAAAAAGAAAAAAATGAACTTAGATTTTGCTTCAGAGGAACAATTAAACAAGCAAATATTAAAAGCTACCCCCATTACATTAACAACCAATGTTGGCGGTGTAGCCGTTACTTTTATCTTGGAAAAAGTTTCTAAGCCTTTACTTAGTCATCACAACGCATTTATTTTAGACTTCCCTGAAGAGCTTATGTGGCGGGAGCGCCGATCATTCTATCGAATTAAAACACCACTGCAAAATACACCTAACTGTAAATTCATACTTAATACTCATGATGAAGCCGGTAATGATCTATCTTATAATTTAAAAATTGATCTTCTTGACCTAAGCCTAACAGGCACTTCCTTTGCTTATGACCCTAAGCTGTACAAATCAGACATATTTGAAGGCATTAAAGAAATACCCAGCTGCAGCATCATGCTTCCTGGTATAGGACGATTTTCTACTGTGTTACAGGTTCGTAATCAACGCCCTCAAAAAATATCGGCACCCGAGCAAGCACAAATTATAGGCGTTAAATTTCATAAACTTTCTGGTGCAATAGAATCACAAATTCAGCGTTACCTATTATCCATCGAACGCAGCAGAATTTAATTAAAATATGCCCTCAATATTTAGCACCGACTCTATTTTTAGCGTTTCTCAACTAAACAATAAAGCAAAATCCCTACTGGAACAGGAGCTTTCCTATATTCAAGTAATCGGGGAGATTTCTAATTTAAGCCGCCCTGCATCGGGACATTTATATTTCTCTTTAAAAGATGAACACGCTCAAGTGCGCTGCGCTCTTTTTAAACGGCAAGCACAACGCTTAAATTTCACCCCTGAAAATGGCTTACAAATTCTCGTTAATGCAAACACTAGCTTATATGAAGCGCGGGGGGACTATCAGTTAATCATCAATAACGCCCAAGAAACTGGTGATGGTGCATTACAAAAGGCTTTTGAAAAGTTAAAAGAAAAACTAGCAGCTAAAGGCCTATTTTCAGCTGAACATAAAAAAGAACTGCCCACCATTCCACAGGCTATCGGTATTATTACCTCCCCGACAGGTGCTGCTATTCAAGATATTTTATCGGTTCTGAAACGACGTTTCCCTTCTATTCCGGTTATTATTTACCCTGTTATGGTACAAGGGACTGAGGCTAAATACCAAATTAACCAAGCACTTATCACAGCCAACCAACGTAAAGAATGTGACGTTATTATTTTAGCGCGAGGCGGTGGTTCTTTAGAAGATCTATGGGCCTTCAATGAAGAAATGGTCGCTAAAGCCATCTTTAAAAGTCGTATTCCTATTATTAGTGGCATCGGACATGAAACAGATACCACGATTGCTGATTATGTGGCAGATTTTCGCGCAGCTACCCCAACAGCTGCAGCCGAGCATGCAACACCCGATGTACAGCATTGGAAAAATCAATTCAGTGCCTATCAACAACATTTAACCCAGTTGATGCAAAATAAACTAATGGAACGCGCGCGTCACTTAGACTGGTTAAATAAAAATTTAAACCAACAGCACCCAGGAAAGCAGCTCAAACTAAAGTTTTTGCGCTTAGCTGATTTAAACTCTCGTTTACGCAATCATTTACACAATCATTTAACACAATCTAAAAACCAGCTAACAATACAGCAAGCAGAATTAATGCAATTTAACCCTGCTTATAAAGTACAGCAATTAAAATCCAAATTTACTTTACTCACTAATCGTTTACACAATAATATAGAGACTCAATTACAAAAAAATAAATCCCAATTACAACTTTTAAGCAGCACACTTAATATTGTTAGCCCTCTATCTACGCTGGAACGCGGTTATACATTAACCAGCACAGAAAAAGGCAAACTGATTCATTCTAGCCAAAATCTTAAAATTGGCGATAATATTAAAACCCGCTTTGCAAAAAGCACTATCACTAGCCAAATACAATCAATTAATCATGATTAAAATACTTTTTTCTATACTTTGCTTTTTGCCTTTTTTAGTACAGGCACAAAACTTACCCACCATGCTTGCAGTACCCGGTGGTATTGTTAATATCCCATTAGGAAAAACCGACACCGCTGCCCCAAGCGTTACCTTCCAAGCTAAAAAAGTACTTGTTTTAGAACAAGATAAACAATGGGTTGCCGTTGTTGGTATTCCTCTTAAAATAAAAGTAGGGCAACACTCTATTCAAGTAAAATCTGCCGAAAAAGAACGTAAAATAGACTTTAGTATTGCTGATAAAGATTACCCGGCTCAATATATAACCATTAAAAACAAACGCATGGTAAACCCCAACCCAGACGACCTTAAACGTATTCGTAGTGAGCGCCCTGCCATTAATAAAGCGTTAAATACATGGAGTTTACAAGCGGTTGATAGCCTGAATTTTCAAATACCTGTTATTGGTCGGTTAAGTAGCCCTTTTGGGCTTAAACGATTTTTTAATAATCAAGCTAAAAACCCACATAGCGGCTTAGATATCGCCGCTATAAAAGGAACGGATATTAGCTCTCCTGCCGCAGGTATTGTTATTAATACAGGTAGTTATTATTACAATGGTAATACCGTATTCTTAGACCATGGCCAAGGCCTTATTACCGGTTACTTCCACCTCTCTAAAATTTCAGTGACTGACGGACAAATCGTTGCACAAGGATCAAAATTGGGTGAGGTAGGCGCAACAGGACGAGTAACAGGCCCCCATTTACACTGGAATGTCTATTTAAATAAAACCAAGGTTGACCCAGCACTCTTTATTCCTGAGCTATCAGTGATTAAAAAGGCTAACATTCAATCTAATACCACAGCAAAGGAATAAATATGAAATTTTCTACTACCTATGAAATATCAGGCAAAACAATTACTGAAAATTTAGGTATTGTCGCAGGCAATGTTGTGCAATCAAAACATATTGGCCGTGATTTAATGGCCAATCTAAAAAGCATTGTTGGTGGTGAAATTATCGGCTATACAGAAATGTTAGCTGATGCTCGTGATGTTGCCATTGAACGAATGGTTGCTGAAGCAAAAGACCGTGATGCTGATGCCATTGTTAATGTCCGCTTTGCCACTAGCTCTATCATGGGTAATGCCTCGGAAATTTTAGCTTATGGCACAGCGGTGAAATTAAAGAGTTAATAAGCAGCTATACCGGAAACCAATGAAGATAACTAAACGGAGCAGCGGTCTTTAGCCGCTGCAATCACACATCAAGCATTCCGCAACTAAAGCCAGCAATTTCATTCCTAATTATTAACTGATGTTACGCAGAGGGTTGAAAAAGCTTATATCCCCCTTTCACTACATAGCATCAAGTAGATACCATCTCTCCAAATCAATCACAAGAGGTAATTTATCCTATTTGTGGTTGATAAGGTTGTTGGTGCTTTAAAACACCAAAACAAATAGGCGCGCCATTCCTACTTCATGAAACATTGGGATGTCCTATCGCCAATCTTCATTCAGCACGGAGCGATTTATGGGAGTCCCAGTTCGTCCTGCGTCCAACTCAACTACGCAAAAAACACTGCTTCGTTAAGTCTACCTCAAATGACTTGACCGCTGTCGGGATAACTACTTGCCTCCCGAGCGAACTGACCAGTTCACTTCGGATTGGCGAATTTCCCTGTCGCCTACTGCGGACTAAAAATCATCACTTCGCTGCGCTCCGTTTCCCTGATTTTCAG
>JAJJBE010000073.1 GCA_020996635.1 Bathymodiolus brooksi methanotrophic gill symbiont | reverse complement strand
TCAACTACGCAAAAAACACTGCTTCGTTAAGTCTACCTCAAATGACTTGACGGCTGTCGGGATAACTACTTGCCTCCCGAGCGAACTGACCAGTTCACTTCGGATTGGCGAATTTCCCTGTCGCCTGCTGCGGACTAAAAATCATCACTTTGCTGCGCTCCGTTTCCCTGATTTTCAGCGTTTGCTAGCTATACAGATAAACCTCAGAAACCACAAGAAACCATGCTATTAGGTTTAAATGCTTATAGAAAAGCAGAGCAAGTAGGTTTTTTGCAAAGTCTATTGCTCCCTTTTAAGTCATTAAAATAATATTGATGATTGAAAGGCTGTAGTAATAAGCGGCTAGGCAGTTTTCTTTTGCCTTTCCTGTTCCCATACAATAATAATTAACATAACTAAAAACCCTAAAGCAGTAAAAATTAACAATTTAATGATAGGGAAGCCGACCAAAAATAATAAACGATGATGATTGTTAATGCTGGCTTCAAGTTCATTTGTTGCTAAAGTAATATCTAAGGCATATAAACCTGCTTTAGTAAAATCATGACGAATACTCAGGCTGTCTTTCGCTTCAGCTAAATGATTTTTAAACGCATTATCATAATCAAATAAAATATCCCAATACGATTCTACGGCTGAAAATTGTAAATTTAGGTTTTTATTTTGTAAATAACCTTTAGCAACTTCATCAAAAGTAAAAATGACCGTGCCTGTTTTAGGAAAAACATGGCAGTAATGTTTTCCGCCACCAATTTTCTCTTCCGCTTGAAAGCCGCCTAAACTTAATTCAAAACGACTTAGATTAACTTTACAATTATCGCCATGATCCACGCCATTATGGGCATAGACAGAGGATTGAAAACAAAGATTAATAAGGAGCGACAGGCTTAAAATGCGAATTAACATAGTGCGAGATAAGGTGAATAGTTAAATGACTATTCTAGCGTTTTAATAAGATTAGCGCAGTTAAACTTTGTCGGTGTGAATGTGCTGGATTTAGAGTTTTTTAGGCACAATAGCATATTGATAAGTACCTATACCCATTACACTTGAAGATGCAGGATTTACACTGCGTCATCCCCAATGCCAGTAAGTTAAGCGTAACATATTAATACCAATAGAGTTTTTTGGTATAAAAACGAGGTTTTTTTAACCACTCTAATAACATCAATCCTTTAGAAGCTAAAGTTTCTCTTATATTTCGACAA
>JAJJBE010000038.1 GCA_020996635.1 Bathymodiolus brooksi methanotrophic gill symbiont | reverse complement strand
CTGTCGGGATAACTACTTGCCTCCCGAGCGAACTGACCAGTTCACTTCGGATTGGCGAATTTCCCTGTCGCCTACTGCGGACTAAAAATCATCACTTCGCTGCGCTCCGTTTCCCTGATTTTCAGCGATGGCTGATGCTATCCACGATGTGATAGAGGCTGATAGAGCAGTTTATGCTGAATTAGTGGTAAATCGCTTGGCTATTGAAGAAGAGGTAATTGAGGCGAGTGAAGAATATCATGAAAACAGCGCCCTACCCTTGCCTGCTCAAATGTTAAGAGCTAGTGCGGAAAAGGTGCGTGATAAAAAAAGTGGTTTTAGTTTTTCTTTAGTGTCCCCTTGGCCAATCAATAGCCAAAATAAAGTTAAATCAGATGTTGAAGTAAAAGGAATGAACAGTATTTTAAAGAATCCAGCTGTTAATGTTTATAGCGAAGAAATAATAGCCGGTAAAAAATATTTTACCGCTTTATATCCAGATATTGCTGTCTCAAATTCTTGTGTTAGTTGTCATAATAATCATAAAGATAGCCCTAAAAAGGACTTCAAAGTAAATGATGTAATGGGTGCGGTTATGGTTAGAATTCCTTTATAGACGTAAGCATCAACTCTCCTCACCTGAGTTATAAGGGTATACCCAAGCCACGTGAAGATGCCAGCTTAATGTAACTGAGATCTTTAGTCGTGGAATGCTTGATGTGTGATTGCAGCGGCTAAAGACCGCTGTTCCGTTTAGTTAAAATCACGCATCTTCATTGGTTTTGGATATATACTGCTTAATTGATGGTTACAATTTTTGCTAAGGTCACATCAGTAATGAATTAGCTACTATCAGTAGCTGTTATCTTTTATGGAGTAGGTATAGGTTTTTTAACCTATCTAATTTTAAACTTTCACTAGGAATTAAAATGTCTGATTTTAAAAAATACCGTTGTAAAGAGTGTGAGCATGTTTACGATGAAGCTGAAGGAGACCCTGATTCTGGAATAGCAGCGGGAACCCGCTGGGAAGATATTCCCGATGATTGGGCCTGCCCTATTTGTGGCGCGCCCAAGGATTTTTTTGAACTCATAACATAACGACTCAATTAACTAGTCTAATAGGTATTTCCTATTAGACTAAATTAAACCGAAATAGCCGCTGCTATATGTGCATGAGGTTCATAACCCACTATCTCAAAATCATCAAAATGGTAATCAAAAATACTCTCTGGTTTACGTTTGATAATTAGTTTGGGTAATGCTTTAGGTGTTCTGGTTAATTGCTCTTTCGCTTGTTCATAGTGATTACTATATAAGTGGCAGTCACCTATCGACATGATAATTTCACCGACTTCTAAATCACATTGTTGGGCAATCATGTGGGTAAAAATAGCTAAACTACAGGTGTTGTAAGGATTACCTAAAAATAAATCATTGCTTCTTATGTATAAAGAACCACTTAATTTACCATCCGCAACATACCATTGGTACAGTAAATGGCAGGGTGGTAAAGCCATTTTTCCATTGGCGACATTTTCTTGTGGTGATTTTGTTTCGTCGGGTAAATCAGCGACATTCCAACCGCTAATAATATGCCGACGGCTATTTGGATTTTTTTTAATGCCTGCAATTAAAGCGCTCACTTGGTCATAACTTTCACCTTCTACGCCTTTCCAGTTGCGCCATTGTGCGCCATAAACAGGGCCTAATTCTCCACTTTCCGTTGCCCATTCATTCCAAATTTTTACGCCATTATCTTTTAGGTATTGAATGTTGGTATCGCCTTTTAAAAACCATAAAAGCTCATGAATAATGGATTTTGTGTGTAAGCGCTTGGTTGTAACTAAAGGCAGGCCTTCTTGTAAATCAAAGCGTAATTGGCGGCCAAATAAAGAGCGTGTTCCTGTGCCTGTACGGTCACCTTTTTCACAGCCTTTGTTTAAGGTTTCTTCTAATAATTCTAAATATTGTTTCATTAATTTACGCTTCTTTTTTAGGTCGATAAGCTAGTACTAATAAAAATGTACCTAATAAAATAAGTGGCATTGATAAAATTTGTCCCATGGTTAGCCAATCCAATGCTAAGTAACCTAGGTGTTCATCTGGCACTCGATAAAACTCTACGATAAAGCGAAAAATTCCATAAAAAAGCGCAAAAAGTCCTGAAATAGCTCGATAAGGTCGAGGTTTAAGAGAGTAAATCCACAAAATAAGAAATAAAACGATTCCCTCTAACCCTGCTTCATAGAGTTGCGAAGGATGTCTTGGCTCAAAACCTGCACCTGGGAATATAAATGCCCAAGAAACATCGGTGGTTCTGCCCCATAATTCTGCATTAATAAAATTACCAATACGTCCAGCTAATAAACCTAAAGGTACCACGGGCATTAAAAAATCAGCCATAGTAAACAATGTTGAATTATGTTTTCTAGCAAAAATCCACATCGCTAACATCACACCTAAAAATCCCCCATGAAATGACATACCACCTTGCCAAATTCTTATCAGCATCAAAGGGTCATCGATAAGACGATCAAAATTATAAAACAATGCATAACCAATCCGGCCGCCTAAAATAACCCCCATCGCTGCATAGAAAATTAAATCTTCTAAGGCCTCAGGTTTTATCGGTGAATTTTCCTTAGTAACTCGTAAACTTAATAAAAACCATGCCGCACCAATACCTATTAAATACATAAGACCATACCAATGTATTTTCACGGGGCCTAAGCTAAGTGCAACAGGATCTATAATAGGGTAAGTAAGCATAAAATTCGTTTGATAATTATTGTGAATAGTTTTGCTTATCATACCTTAGCCATGTAAAAATTTACTATCATTAGACATTTTTATAATTAACTTTTCCTATAACCATTAAAACTATATAGGATATAGTCCTTACCCCATAAAATAATAATAAAAACTATGCTCAAAATTAAATCTGCCTTTCTTATTTTCTCAATTATTTTACTGGCCACACTATCTGGCTGTGCTCAAAAAACAACAATAGCGATGTTACAGCCTGCAGAAATCGATATAAAAGCAAAAAATATTGCAGTCCTACCTTTTAAAAGTGATAAAAAAACGGGTTTAACAGGAAAGTTAGAATCTGCTTTAACGAATATTAGATTTCAAGGAAAACCTTATTTTAATGTTGTAGACCGAACCAATATAGAAAATACAATCAAAGAACAAAAGCGCCAAAGTAATGATTTATATAATGAAAATTCAGATGTAGAAGTAGGTTCACTAATGGGAGCAAGCGCACTTATTTCTGGACGTATTTTATCCATTTCTAAAAATGATCAAAGACATAGTGAAGACCGTCGTAAATGTAAAAAGAAATCCTGTTATGACTATACTGTTAGCTGATGTTACGCACCCTAATGATATTGCCATTAAAATAGTAGGCTATGAAAACACCTGATATTTTTGACTTATACACCGATTACCTGATCACTTCATTTAGCTATACAACAGCGACAGGCTTGTCAGGCTTAGTTGATAATGCGATCAGTCATG
>JAJJBE010000081.1 GCA_020996635.1 Bathymodiolus brooksi methanotrophic gill symbiont | reverse complement strand
CATGACTGATCGCATTATCAACTAAGCCTGACAAGCCTGTCGCTGTTGTATAGCTAAATGAAGTGATCAGGTAATCGGTGTATAAGTCAAAAATATCAGGTGTTTTCATAGCCTACTATTTTAATGGAAATATCATTAGGGTGCGTAACATCAGTTAATTCATATAAACCTGCTGCTGGCGTATATTTAACCTGTCCTCGCGAAACATACTCTAAACCTGCTTGGGTAATCAATTCTGGCGTAGGCAGTGCTGGCTCACCAATTTCCATATGAATAATATCTCGCCCTTGCGACTCTAACTGCTTTGCTCGGCGCAATAACTCCATGACATAAAAGGGAGTTATTGCTTGCATTCTTTTTGCTATCTGCATTTTTTAGCTCACTTTATTAGTAATAATTTCATTCATCTTTTTATTTTTCTTGCATTCCTAAGTTTATTTTGATAAAAAACTCAGTTTTTAAATTATCAGGAGTCAGTGGATGGCCAATAACAACTCAACTGAAAGTACACCTTTCAATTTTACGCCTTATGAAGAAATAAAAGGCGAAGAGTTTATGAATGCAAATCAAGAAGCACACTTTAGAACGATTTTAAATACCTGGAAAGCCGATTTAATGCAGGAAGTTGATCGTACTATGGGGCATATGCGTGAAGATGCAGCAAACTATCCAGACCCTAATGATCGTGCATCACAAGAGTCTGAATTTAGCTTAGAACTTAGAACTCGCGATAGAGAAAGAAAGTTACTTAAAAAAATTGACGAATCTCTAGCAATGCTTGATGCTGAAGACTACGGTTACTGTGAAGGTTGTGGCATCGAAATTGGTGTACGCCGCTTAGAAGCTCGCCCAACTGCGGTACTTTGCATTGATTGCAAAACCTTAGATGAAAAGCGCGAAAAACAAATGAGCTAACTGGCTTGAATTTAAGGAATCTCCGATTAAGTTGCTTAGAATTTAGCTTGCTAAAAATAATTGGACTTGATCTGAGTTTCCTTAAGGGTGGTCACCTCCTTGATCGCCCTTTTTTAACTTTACCCTTTTTTACCTATGCAATCACTAGACACTCTTAATAATCTAGACCAGAAACACGTCTGGCACCCATATAGCGCAGTTCAAGCTAACTATCCCATTTACCCTGTCAGATCTGCCAAAGGCGTTACTATCACTCTGATGGATGGTCGTAAGCTTATTGATGGCATGTCGTCTTGGTGGAGTGCCATACATGGTTACAATCACCCTACCCTTAACCAAGCAGCTACCGATCAACTACAAAACATGTCGCATATCATGTTTGGTGGACTCACTCATCAACCTGCAATAGATTTAGCGACACAACTGGTAGAAATAACACCCGAACCACTACAAACTGTCTTTTTTTCAGACTCAGGTTCTGTTGCTGTTGAAGTTGCTATGAAAATGGCTATTCAATATTGGTATGCAAAAAACCAGCCTACAAAAAACCTGTTACTCACTGTACGCAATGGCTACCATGGTGATACCTTTGGCACGATGTCCGTTAGCGATCCTAAGAATGGCATGCACAGTTTATTCAGCAGCACTCTTAGTCAGCAACTTTTTGTCGATTCCCCAAGCTGTCGCTTTAATGAACCTTGCACACAAAAAGATATTGCCGAATTTAAGGCAAAAATAAGCCAGCATCACCAACAAATCGCAGCCGTCATTTTAGAACCTATTGTGCAAGGCGCTGGTGGAATGCGCTTTTATTCTGCTGATTATTTGTGTCAAATACGGGAATTATGCAACCAATATGGTGTTTTGCTGATTCTAGATGAAATCGCCACCGGCTTTGGACGTACAGGAAAATTATTTGCTTGTGAACACGCGCAAATTAGCCCTGATATTCTTTGTGTAGGCAAAGCACTAACTGGCGGCTATATGACCTTAGCGGCAACGCTTGCTACGGAGGAAATTGCTTTAAGTATTCGTGATGGTGAACCTGGCATCTTTATGCACGGACCGACTTTTATGGCAAACCCGCTTGCCTGTGCAACCGCATTAGCAAGTCTAAAATTACTATTAAATTCACCTTGGCAAAAAACAGTCAAAAATATAGAGCAGTTGCTTTTGAAAGGCTTAAATCCTTGTCAAAATTTAGCCAGCGTAAAAGAAGTTCGTATTTTAGGGGCTATCGGTGTGATTGAGTTACACCAAGCTATTGATATTAAAAGTTTGCAGCCAAAATTTGTAGAGGCAGGCGTATGGGTACGCCCTTTTAATAAACTAGTTTACTTAATGCCACCTTTTATTATTTCTGATAATGAGCTTGAAACACTGACATCAGCTGTTGTCAGTGTGGTAAAAAGCTTATAACAAACAGGAAGCATGGCTCTAAGCACATGCTTCCCATTAAATGTAATGCTTAATGTTATAACAGCAATTCTCAATTTAGGAAAATTCAATACCTTATACAGAGAAAAGGCTTTAATGCTGATGCTTCTCACATTCCCTATCGCCGCGCAGATAATGTACATGGGGAAATGGGCAGCTTACCCATTCAGGGGCTGGCAGCCCCTGCTCCCAGCGAATTGTTATGTTCATGATTTTATTTAGTCGCTTTTTACCAGTACTTTAGGATACTTTCTTTATAGGGTGTGCTGAGGAACGAAGCTCATCCTATCAACTAGTTAATTTACATCAAATTTTTTCTTATTTTCTTAAATTGATAATTGCTGATGTTATAAGCTAGAAAAAATAGCATTAAAACATTCACTAGGGCGCATCACCTCATTAACTTTTTCTAAATCAGGCTGGTAGTACCCCCCTAAATCAACATGCATCCTTTGAACGGCTTTTAGTTCCGCTAGAATTTTAGCTTCATTATCAGCTAACTGCTGTGCAATAGGTGCAAAGCTAGCTTGTAATGCTAAGTCTTGTTCCTGCTCAGCCAGTGCTTTAGCCCAATATAACGCTAAATAAAAATGACTACCTCGGGTATCCATTTCACCAACAAAATGTGAGGGTGATTTATTATTATTTAAATACTGGCTATTCGCTTTATTCAGTGCGTCTGCCAGTACTTTTATTGATGTTTCCTGTGTTTTTTCAGCCAAATCTTCTAAGGAAACAGCCAAAGCCAAAAACTCTCCTAAAGAATCCCAACTTAAATGATTTTCATTTAATAATTGCTCAAATAATTTAGGCGCTGACCCACCTGCTCCTGTTTCAAACAAGCCACCACCCGCCAACAATGGCACGATTGATAACATTTTCGCACTGGTTCCTAATTCTAAAATAGGAAATAAATCCGTTAAATAATCACGTAAAACATTCCCCGTTATTGAGATCGTATCTTGCCCTGCTTTAACACGAGATAAAGTTTCATTAATCGCATCAATTGGCGCCATGATTTTAATATCTAAACTGCTGGTACCATGATCTTGCAAATAATATTCAACTTTAGCCATTAAGTTTCTATCGTGCGCACGCTGCTCATCCAACCAAAATATAGCAGGAAGCCCGGTTGATTTAGCTCGGCTAACCGCTAACTTCACCCAATCTTGGATAGGTAAATCCTTAGTTTGACACATGCGCCAAATATCACCTTTTTCTACTGCATATTCCAGTAACACGTCCCCCGACTCATTAACAACTCGTACACGACCCTGCCCTGCAATTTCAAATGTTTTATCATGTGAGCCATATTCTTCCGCTTTTTGCGCCATCAAGCCCACATTACTCACGGTTCCCATCGTAGTGACATCAAAAGCACCGTTTTGCTTGCAAAAATCAATGGTTGCTTGAAAAACACTGGAATAACAGCGATCAGGAATTAAAGCTTTGGTATCGGCCATTTGCCCATTTTTCGCCCACATCTGTCCAGAATGACGAATAGCTGCCGGCATAGACGCATCAACAATTACATCACTAGGCACATGTAAATTAGTAATGCCCTTATCAGAATTCACCATTGCTAATGCAGGACGTGATTCATAAACAGCTTGAATATCAGCTTCTATCGCTAGACGCTGCTTATCCGCTAAACTAGCAATTTTTGCATAAACATCACCCAAACCATTACGTGTATCAACACCTAATTGCTCAAAAACAGCCGCATGTTTATTAAAGACTTCTTTAAAATAAACATCCACTGCATGGCCAAAAATAATGGGATCAGAGACTTTCATCATGGTTGCTTTTAAATGCAAGGAAAGCATCACACCCTTTTCTTTAGCATCCTGCATTTCTTGCTCATAATAGGCGAAAAGTGCTTTACAACTCATTACTGAAGCATCAATAATTTCATTTTCTAGAACTAAGGTTTCTTGCTTTAATACCTGCACACTTCCTGTTGCTGTTACTAATTCAATTTTCACCTTGCCAGCTTTTTCAATAACAACTGATTGCTCACTAGAATAAAAATCTCCATCACTCATAGAGCTTACATGCGTTTTTGAAGTCGCTAACCACTCCCCCATAATATGTGGATGTTTTTTTGCATATTCTTTAACAGGAACAGCGACACGTCTATCTGAATTTCCTTCACGCAACACCGGATTAACGGCACTACCTAATATTTTAGCGTATCTTGCTTTAATATCTTTTTCAGAATCACTATTTACTTCTACCGGGTAATCTGGAATTGCACAGCCTAAAGTTTGTAATTCACTAATCGCTTTTAATAATTGAGGTATCGACGCACTAATATTAGGTAATTTGATAATATTAGCTTCTTTTTTCTTCACCAGCTCACCCAGGTCAGCTAAAGCATCATGACACTGCTGTTTAACATCTAAATATTCAGGAAAATGTGACAAAATTCGTGCCGCTAATGAAATATCTTTTATTTCTACATTAATACCGGCTGCTTTAGTAAACGCCTGTACTATTGGCAATAAAGAATAAGTTGCTAAAGCGGGAGCTTCATCTGTTTTAGTATAAATAATAGTTGGGCTAGACATAGGTCCTCGATCAATTTGACTGTAAAGTTATCTATCATTATAGCAAGCCCTCTTAATTAATTTAGCAGGTATCTTTGCTATCACTTTCTATCGCTGCCTTTAATTGAAAAATTCAATGTGCTTAAGCGCTATTTCTTCTATAATTGGGAATTAATAAATGCTTTGTATTACGAGCGATTTTTCATCCTACACTTTGAACATCAACCAAAGAGATTATCATGCCTAAACCGTTTATTTTACACATGCTAACCACTGCAAAAAATTTAAGCCCTTTTGATGTCAATATGGCTGTAGATGCGGGCTGGGTTTCTGCAACGCCCTATATTAATGTAGAGGCTAGTGAAGTTCGCGGCTTAGTACAAGATGCTATTTTCTCTCGTAGCCCTAAAGGTCTAAAAAGCACAGGGATTTTCATTGGCGGGCGTGAAACTAAGCAAGCTATGGATATGCTAAAAACAGCTAAAAACTCCATGGCCCCTCCTTTTGAGGTGTCTGTTTTTGCTGACCCTAGCGGTGCATTTACAACAGCAGCAGGTCTGGTTGCCGTTGCTGAAGACAAATTAAAAACACTTTTTGATACAGATTTTGCAGGCAAAACAGTTCTTTCTTTAGGAGGTACTGGCCCTGTAGGACAAGCTGCAGCAGTACTTGCAGCACAAGCAGGCGCCAATGTAAAAATCATTGGTCGTCAACTAGAAAAAGCGCAACGTATTGCCGATATGTGCAATGCTGAATTTTGTGATGGCAAACCAAAAATTACTGCGGGTGCTGATGCTGATAAAGCAAAATACATGGATGAAGTCGATGTGATTTTTGCAACCGGTGCAGCGGGCATTGAATTACTCAGTGCAGAATTAATTGCTTCAGCACCTAAATTAAAAGTTGTTGCTGATGTGAATGCCGTCCCTCCTTCTGGTGTTGCGGGTTTAGATGCTTTTGATAACGGCAAAGCACTTGCAGGATCAAGCAGTGGTGCAGTTGGTATAGGTGCTTTAGCGATCGGTAATGTTAAGTACCAAGTTCAAAGCGCACTACTTAAACGTATGATTACCACTGAAAAACCAGTTTATTTACACTTTGAGCACGCCTTTACAGCTGCTCGTGACTACATCCAATCAAAAAAATAAAGCAATAATCTTTTTATATTAAGGAATACACTCATGGCTAAAAAAAGCATATTGCACATGTTTGACCCAACACAGAACAACAGCCCTTTCGACATCAACATGGCATTAGATTGCGATTTTGATATACTAATGCCTTACGCAAATGTTAAATTGGAAGGCATTCATCGCTTAACGCAAGACACTATCTTTTCTCGCAGCCCTGCTGGCATAAAACAAACAGGTATTTTTATTGGCGGTCGAGATATGGCCTTAGCTATTGACATGCTAAATACTGCCAAGCAAGCGATGGTGCCACCTTTTGAGGTTTCAGTCTTTGCCGACCCTAGCGGTGCATTTACAACCGCAGCGGCTTTAGTTGCTTGTGTCGCTAAAGAGTTAAAAACACATCACAACAAAGAGCTCAAGGACTGTAAGGCCTTAGTTTTTGGCGGCACAGGTCCTGTCGGAATTTCAACGGGCGTTATCGCCTCTTTGGCTGGCGCAGATACAGTTTTAATTGACCACTTATCTGCTGATACTGCGGAAGATATCGCTAAAGAATACAACCGTCGTTTCGCTAGTAAACTATCTGGTGCTGCCGCTACTTTTGATGAAGATAAGATCGCGCTAATTAAAGATGCTGATATTATTTTTTGCACCGCCAAAGCGGGAGTACAAATCTTAAGTGCCAATGTTTTAAGCAGCGCTCAACAATTAAAAGTGGTTGGTGATGTCAATGCTGTACCACCTGCAGGTATTGAGGGTGTACAACTTAATGATTCTGGCGCACCATTAACTCAAGCGACTAGCTCCAACAACACCGTTTCTGTTGGCGCTTTGGCTGTAGGTAATATTAAATATAAAGTACAACATGCACTATTAAAATCTATGTTGGCAGGCGATAAACCTAGCTACATTGATTTTAGAGCCGCTTATGAAAAGGCCAAAGAAATATTTAGGCGCGCCATTCCTACTTCATGAAACATTGGGATGTCCTATCGCCAATCTTCATTCAGCACGGAGCGATTTATGGGAGCCCCAGTTCGTCCTGCGTCCAACTCAACTACGCAAAAAAACACTGCTTCGTTAAGTCTACCTCAAATGACTTGACGGCTGTCGGGATAACTACTTACCTCCCGAGCGAACTGACCAGTTCACTTCGGATTGGCGAATTTCCCTGTCGCCTACTGCGGACTAAAAATCATCACTTCGCTGCGCTCCGTTTCCCTGATTTTCAGCGAGATATGTAACCCACCACCTCCGAGGCATTGCTTCACAGTGCCTCGGAGATAGATAAGAAATTTGATAGGTTTCGCAAAAAAACATTCTACACAAGCCATTAAAGTTTAAGAATTAACATTGCCAAGCTAGCTTACGAAACTATTTAATAGTGCGGTGGACGCTCATCAACAGTAGAATTTTCGGATAAATCTCTAACGCGCCCCAAAAGTTGCTGCGTTAAGTTCTCTAGGCGATCAATTTGGTTCTGCTGTTTACATAACACATCATTTAATTGAAAAATTGTATCGTCTTGATAAGCAATTTTACTTTCTATCTCTATTAAACGCTGTTCGTCCATCTTATTTAAAATAAGAGCAGCAATAATCAGTAGGCTCTTTAATATTTACTTTAAATTTTGTATTCGCTGCAACTTCAAATGATTCACCAGCACTAATAGTTTGCCACTCATCAGAACCTGGTAACAACACATCTAACTGCCCTGCTAAAATTTCCATTAGTTCTTTTGCTTCTGTGCCAAAAGTATACTCACCGACTTGCATAAAACCTAAAGTTTTAGTTGTTCCATCTGCAAATTGCACTGTACGACTGGTTACTTTGCCATCAAAATAGATATTTGCTTTTTTTACGATGGTTACATTATCAAATGTTGTCATATTTCTCTCTTATCAAAAGGTTATCTAATTACCCATAAGCTTCCGCTAAAAGGTGAATCTAGTTTAGTTATGTAATTCAATGCATTAGCCCTCCCTTGCTGGAGATATCTTAAATCAACAGCCTTCATCCTTTTGAATGACTGAAGCTTATACGTAATCAGGAAAAGTTAAATTGATTGCTTTAGCGCGATTTTAGCTTCATCCCATAAATTATCTAATTCAGCTAATTCACAATTTTTTACTTCTTGGCCTGACGCTGTAACTTTATTCTCTATATATTCAAATCGTCGCTTGAACTTAGCAGTGCTCTTTTTTAAAGCTTGCTCAGGTTTTACATTCATATGTCGCGCAAGATTAACTGCAACAAGCAATAAATCACCAATTTCTTCTTCAATATGGTCTTGATCACCTGATTGCCAAGCTTCCTTAACCTCATCAAGCTCTTCTAATACTTTATCGTAAACAGGTTCTACATTAGGCCAATCAAAACCATGCTGAGCCGCTCTACCTTGTATTTTTTCACACTGAACTAACGCAGGTAGACTTTTTGCCACACCCGATAAAATCTTATGATTTTCTGGTTCTTTTTGCTTACGCTCGGCTGCCTTTAAATCTTCCCAAGCTTGTTTTTGTTCTGCTTCGCTAGCATAAGTAACATCAGAAAAAACATGCGGGTGACGACGAATTAATTTATCTGCAACGGCCTCGCTGATTTGCTCAAAACCAAACAAACCTTGCTCTTTAGCTATTTGCGCCTGAAAAACTACTTGAAATAATAAATCACCCAATTCAGCACGTAAATCTTGCATATCTTCACGTTCAATCGCATCTACAACTTCATACGCTTCTTCTAAAACATAGGGAATAAGGCTATTAAAATTCTGTTTTTTATCCCATGAACAGCCATTATCTTTATGACGTAAATCTGCCATTACTTGTAATAATTTTTGCATATTCAGTTACATTTTACAATGGTGCATTTTATCATCTAATCGCGGCCATGCAGATAGAACAGCTTTAACTAGCGTAGCTAAAGGTATCGCAAAAAACACTCCCCAAAAACCCCACAATCCACCAAAAAAAAGAATCGCAACAATAATGGCAACAGGATGCAAATTAACTGCTTCGGAAAACAATAAAGGCACTAAAATCACACCATCAATGGCTTGAATAATTGAGTAGGCAATCGCAATATACATAAACTCATCACTTCCCACTCCCCACTGAAACATAGCAACACCTAATACAGGAAATGTGACTAAAGTAGCGCCCACATACGGGATAATAACGGATAAGCCCATTAAAACAGCAAGCAACACACCATAATTTAAACCCATAATAGAGAAAGCCATATAACTGGCTAAGCCAAGAATCATTACTTCCGCAAATTTTCCGCGTATATAGTTACCCAGCTGCATATCAACTTCATTCCATACATTAGTCGATAGTAAGCGATCTCGCGGCATAAACTGCATAAACCACTCAAGCAATACTTCTTTATCTTTCAGACAAAAAAGCACCAAAACTGGAACTAAAATCAAATACACTAAGATGCTAATAAACCCAACAACTGATGATGCAGACAAGCTCACCAATTCTTGCCCATAGATAAGTGCTTCTTCTTGTACCGAAAAGATAATATGCTTCAACTTTTCTGCAGAAATAAATTGCGGATAAGCCTCGGGTAGTTTTAAAACATCACCCTGTAAACGTTTAGCAATTTCAGGCGTATGCTGCAGTAATTGTTTTGCCTGTTGGAATAACATCGGCAATAATCCTAATAATAAATAGGAAAAAACACTCATAAACAATGCAAAAACCATAAATACTGCGGGCAATCGCTTAATTTTTACTTCACATTTTTTAACTAAGCCTTCTAATAAATAAGCAAAAACAACGGCAATTAGAACTGGCATTAAAACGCCAGAAAGCGAGGTAATTAAGAAAAATCCAACGACAAGAATAATGGCTAATGCAACGGCTTGCGAGTTAGGAAAGACGCGCGTGATACTATCTTTTAAAAATTGTAAATTTGAGAAATTATTTTTCTGTTGCATATATAGGAGGAGTTATGGGCAGTAAATAGCGTTGGTTTTAGGGGTTTCACTAACACTAACTGAAACAACCTCTTTCCAGATACTTTTAGCTTGGTCATAAAGAAACTTAGCGATACTTTCAGCCGTTGTTGATCCTTGCATGACATCATTTAAATGCCGATGATCTAAAATATCGTTTATAATTTTTTTGAAGGCAACAAGCTCGTTATAATCCACAACAAAGCCCGTTTCATTTAAGGTTTCTGAAGATAGTGTTAATTCAACAACATAATTATGCCCATGCAATCGACTACAAGGATGATTATCTGGCAGGCCTTCTATAATATGACTAGCACTGAAATTAAATTGTTTAGAGATTGTATACACGCTTAAAAAATACCTATTGAAATAATATTATAACTAGCCAAATTAGCTTGCCAGTTTAGCATAATTTGCGCATAGGTATTTACTAACACATTAAAACCAGCAGTTCTCAATTTAGGTTTTCTCCTATTTTTGGTATCGGAACTTCCAACCCTTCCAGCATAAATTTTAGTAAGGATGACCAACTATCAAACTGCATGTAGCGAGTAAGCGCTCTTATATCGTCAAAAAATGTTTTTCTGCTGCTTAACTCATTTCTGACTAGCGCATAGCATTGATCAAACCATTCAAGTACCGTATGAACCAAAAAAG
>JAJJBE010000007.1 GCA_020996635.1 Bathymodiolus brooksi methanotrophic gill symbiont | reverse complement strand
TTTCTGTCACTATAGAAGCCCTTAGAGTTGGGCGGTCTGCGCCGAGAGCATTAAAGAGCTTTAAGAATGATATTCATTTTTCAGCCTATAAAAGCTCTTTGTAATTAATTAGTTACGCTTAACTTAATGGTATTGAGGTTTACGCGTTCATATTCAGCGAAAAGGCACAAAAACTAAACCACTTTCAGACTGTCAAAAAAATAGAAATAATCGTATCTCTAAAATACGCGTCCGAGTAGAACATGCTTTTGCAGGAATCGAGCAAATGGGCGGTAAGAAAATACGCACGATTGGATTAGCGCGGGCAACCTTACAGCTAAACCTAAAAACAGCCACCTACAATATTAAAGCGACTTTGTAGCTTAAAAAGTTGCAATATTAAGTCTGCCTTTGCTTTTTAGTAGGATAACTCCCTATGAAATGGCTTAAATGCCATTTTATAGGAAAAATACCTCCCTAAAATAGGGAGATATTCTGTGCTATATAGAGTGAAATTTTATTGATCACATATTTTTTTCTTGGGTTCCATGTTTTTCGAGGTTACCTAGAGTATCTACGTGCTTATTTTGTTCGGTTTTAACTCATTTTGTACGAACACTTATTTTAGCCCTCTGAAAGCCGCTTAGAGTGAGCGCTGTATTTTGAGCGAGATTAGCTGATATTAGTGTATAATGGTAAATTAAATTACACGTGGGTTTTCTGGCTAGATTTGTATTTTTTGGGTTTGAGCGAGAATTGCTATGCCTTTATAAGGATGTGTTGTGGTGACATACCCATTAAAGTATAATAATTTGTCAAATGATAATAAAAATTATTTTAGGCACGCCACCACGTGGCTCGCCTAAAATAATTTGGGACTCCTGTCGCAAAAATCGATTCGCCACGCGGCGAATCAATAATGCCCCAATACGCCCTGCGTTCAGATCAACTACGCACAAAAGCTGCTTCATTGATCCTACCTCAAACGCTGAAAATCAGGGATGATTTTTAGTCCGCGATAGGCTAAGGGTTGTTACCAATCTGAAGTGAACTGTAAGTTCGCTCAGGAGGATAAATAGTTATCCTGGAGAGCCGTAGAGCCATCCTATGCTTATAGTCGCTAGGTTACAATTAAGAATTCTAGCACAAAGGCAGGACACACTATAAAAAGTCATGCGTGATAAAACACCGTCTCAAATGTAAGTACCTGCCTTTATTTAAGAGAGTTAAGCTGAACAGTTCGAAAGGTCATAATGAACCTGCATTTAGGATTGCGAGCTAAGATCTCAATATTAAATTAGGAGACTTAAGATGAACAAATTTGTCGGTATTGATATTTCCAAAGAAACATTTGATATTTATTTTGAGCAAGAAGGTAAAGGCCAATGCCAGTAAGTTAAGCGTAACATATTAATACCAATAGAGTTTTTTGGTATAAAAACGAGGTTTTTTTAACCACTCTAATAACATCAATCCTTTAGAAGCTAAAGTTTCTCTTATATTTCGACAAAACAAGTATTTTAGTTATTAAATATCAATTACTTGCGCTTAACTTACTGGCATTGGTTCAGAGTCCATAGAAAAAATCGGGTCACCTTTATGTAAAGGTGTATTCGGTGAAGCATGAACTTCCTTTACTAGTCCTCCCCACATAGGTGCTAGAGGAATAACATAGCGTTCAACAATCAACTCTTTTGAATAGGGTGTGGTTTGGCCCAGCATAATAACTTCTGTTAATCCTGCCAAAATGTATAAGCCGAATACTACAAACTTCCAAGCTAGATTAAAGCGGATATATTTGAAGTAAAAAAAGATTAACCAGACCAGGCTAAAATAAGCGATAGAGACTAGAATTTCCATTATGTATTAACCTCATTATTAGAGTTAGAGTCGGCAGTGCCTTCAATGGAGCTATCAGTCTCTTCATAACTACTCAAGGAGGTGTTCAAAGTTGCCTGTGCCTGAGGAATTTTCTTATTTGATGCATTTTGCTTCTGTATAGAATTTTCACTCTCTTTATCTGCTAATGTAGGGCTATCTATTTCAGTATTTTCTGGATAGTTATGGGCTAGTAAGGCAGGCTGAGTAGGTTTGATATATGCCCAGATCAGAGATGCCATCCATAGTGGGAAAATCAAAAGCCCTAGTAGTGAAGTAATTTCAATTGCTTCTGCTTGTGGGTGATTACGGCTACGGGCTATTTTCCCTGGCATCGTGTGTACAAAAACAATTGCCAGAGCAATAATTATCACCGAAAATAAAATTAGCAGTAATGAGGTTATTTTTATCATTTCGTAGTTATCAATCATGAGGTTACTCTTTTTCATCTATTTAAAAATTATTCTTATGGATAATATCTTAGCCAATTCTATTTTTTAGCGAGTTCTTGCTGAAAGTAAAAGCTAATACTTAATAAAAAACAATCTCTTGTGGTGCTGTGAGACGACATTGTTGACTTAAGAATATGTGTTGTATAGAGCCAAATATTTATTCAGAAAACATTTCCGGCAACAATAAATAACTGGCAACCAAAAAACATACTCCCCCCTGAAGAGTAAAGAAAGCCGATAGCCAGGTAAAGCTTGCGGAACTATCACCTGGCGGTACGGCAAGACTATATAATGCTGAGATCATAAACCCTATTGAGCCTAGTAAATTGAGTACGGTAATTCACCATTCAATATTTCCAGGTTGCCAGCCCCAAATAGCCATGACAAACTTTCATAAAGGCCAAACGACTGGCAATTAAAAAGCAGATACAGCCAATAAAATTAGGTGTCCAAATAACGAGATCTTGTTGTATCCAATTTAAATGATTGATAAAAAAGGCATTAGCGGTATTAAAGTTAAACATGACTGTGCCGATTAATTGCACTAAACTTGCTAAATAGCCAATACGTTTTGGGTGCCAAGCAATCCATTGAAAAGTAATTGGAGCCTGTTCTTCAGTGTATAAGCCTTCACTGTCTTGCGCATTAATGGATTCCAGTAATTGACAACAAGCTGCTGAGGTAAAGAACAGTGAGCCAATAAAGAAAACCCAATCCAAAGTCATACCTGCCACCCAAGCTTTAGGTATGTTTTGTGGAAAAGTAATGGCATAGCCGCCTATACTAAATAGGGCGGATCCAATGGTAAAGAGGATGGCAACCCACCAAGTCAATCGTGCTGGTGCCCATAGGCGTAACCATGGGTTTTCATGTTTGGGATCAGCAACAATGGTGCCTGCTGCTGAAATGATCTGCGTACCACGTCCTTTGCGGTGCCGACGTGAGCTGGCAATTTTTTGCACCCCTCCGGCTAAAGAGTGTACTACTTTAGTAATATAGCCCGGGCCGGAAAAGTGTGTGTTTATGTGAGCATCTGTCATAAGCAATTAATGATGGAAATTTCCACCTTGTTTTTTAGGAATTAAATAACTGATGTTACGCACCCTAATGATATTTCCATTAAAATAGTAGGCTATGAAAACACCTGATATTTTTGACTTATACACCGATTACCTGATCACTTCATTTAGCTATACAACAGCGACAGGCTTGT
>JAJJBE010000123.1 GCA_020996635.1 Bathymodiolus brooksi methanotrophic gill symbiont | reverse complement strand
TTACGGAAATACCTTGGAGCTACCTTAAAAGATTTAGCTCTTCAAAAAGAATGTACAATCGAAGAAGGACATTTAATGTCAGATCATGTTCATATTTTGATTTCAATTCCGCCTAAGTATTCAGTGACTCAGGTCGTTGGCTTTATAAAAGGAAAAAGCGCTATATCTATTTCTCAAGTAGCTCAGTTATCAATTGGAGCTCCTTATGCGGATTCATTAAATGTACCTAAAGATAAAGCACAGCAAAAAATGTTAGCTTGTCGTAGCGAATTTAAACAACATGTAGCTGAACTATTAGATCAATTGGAAAGTGTTATGCACCCAGCTCGTGCTGCACGCGTAATCGCTGCAAACTCCCGGATTGAAGCGTCACAAGCTGGTGATTATTTACAAAGTTTACAAGCAGTTGCTGAGAGTGTTGATAATGCAGCTCAGGTTATCCACGATAATGTTCAGCGTTGTAAATCAGCATTATCAGTTATTAATATCTAAGAATAGTTAGACAAGGAAATAGGGTTTTATTATGAAAATGACTAAAATTTACGAAGGTGCATATCAGTGGATTATGTATGGTCGTGACCCAAATAAAAAAGCTAATATTATTGATACCAATCAATATATTATAAGAACTGCTAATAAGTGTTTATTACTAGATCCTGGCGGTGTTGAGCTTTTCGCCCCAATGTTAGCTGCAGTTTTACATCATGCACCCGTTGAAGAAATTACAGATATTTTTGCTTCGCACCAAGATCCAGATATTATTTCATCTCTAGGTTTGTGGGATCAAGCACTGCCACATGCTAAGCTGCATGCCCCTGCTTTATGGGAAGGGTTTTTACGCCACTTTGGTTGTGAGTATATTGAATATGTTGGCATACCAGATAATGGTGGCACGATTCAATTAGATAATGTTGATTTACAAATTATTCCCGCTCATTATTTACATTCGTCTGCAAATTTTCATGTTTATGACCCTAAAGCTAAAATTTTAATGTCTGGTGATGTGGGTGCGGGTTTAGAAGAGCCAGGTGGACCAATTTTTGTTGATAATTTTGATGTGCATATTGAGAATATGCGATTTTTTCATCAACGCTGGATGCCATCGAACCAAGCTAGGCGTGACTGGATATTGATATTATGGCACCTCAGCATGGTCGTATTTTTAGAGGTGATGATGTTAAGCGTTTCTTAGATTGGTTTGAAGCACTGCAAGTTGGTATTGCTGTTTAAGTTATATATTTATTAATTCTTTATCTTTGATAAAGAGTTTTTTACAAAATGCAGATTTTGCAGGCTTTTATGCGGCAAAATCTGCATTTCTGTTTTAAAAAACCTTATTTAGAACAATGTACTACATTTTATGTAGTATGCACTAATTCGTATAATCTCACGGTGAATATTAATCGTATCGTGATACTCCGTTAAAACATAATAAAACTCTCTTCTTTTTATTAGCTACCTTTGTTGGCTTTATTACTAATGTATCATTTTGATACAACGAGATTTTCAAGCATGCTTAAGTCGTGGTCTATTAAATGAGCAAGGTATTTGACTTTTAGAACAAAAATAATGTGGACTTAGTAAGAATATTATTATGTTATGATTTTATTTTTAACTAACTGGAAAAATGACCCATGAAAATAAATGAGAAGATCATAAAGTCCATTTTTACTTTAACAATAATTTCTATAATAACAGCCTGTGGACAGCAAAAAGAGAGTAAACCTACGGTAAAAGCTAAGGTACACTCTTATAAGCAAATAAAAAATTTGCGTGGTGAAGTGACAGATGCAAAAGGCCCCGTTCTAGAGGGAGTTATTAATGTAACGGATAGCAAAGGCAAAGTGGTGGCTAGTACTCAGCTAGAAAATACTCGTCATTACACGGTAGATATTCCCGCTGGTACAACTTTACCTATTGTTTTATCAATAAAATCAGCAAATCAAACTGAAAAACTACAAGCAGTCATTATTTCCACAGCTATTGCAAAATACGATATTAGTACTATGACAACTAAAATTGCTAAACGCGCAAAAGAATTGGGTGGTTATACGCATAGTAATATGATTATGGCAGCAGATAGCACTATCGGTGTTTTAGAGTCTAATAAAACATCGACCGGTTTTAGAGGTGATCCAACAAGACAATATGGTGGTTGGCACTAAGTGGTTTCGAGATTTTCTCCGCATAATTTGCATCACTATCATGCCCTAGCTTTCCACAGCTATGGCATGCATGGTTACTAATTGATTTTGCTTGGTGAGATTTGATTAATTCAGAACTGTATATGCCAGTAGGGACCGCTATAATTCCATACCCCATAATCATAATGCTAGCGGCAATGATTTGCCCTAAAGGTGTTTGGGGTGCAATATCACCATAACCAACAGTTGTTAGCGTTACAATTGCCCAGTAAATAGACTTAGGTATACTGGTAAAGCCAGCAACACTGCCTTCAATGACGTATAACAAAGATCCAAAAACGATAGCTAAAGTCAATACCGCATATAAAAAAACTAAAATTTTATGATAGCTACTTTGTAGGGCTTCAATTAAAGTTTCTGCTTCATCAACATATTCAACTAATTTGAAAATTCGGAAAATACGTAATAAACGTAATAAACGTAATAAACGTAAAATTCTAATAATTAATAAATACTCCACTCCCGGCATAAGTAATGCGATATAGCTAGGTAAGATGGATAACAAATCAATTAAGCCGAAAAAACTACGAGCATATAACCAAGCTTTACGTACGGCAATCAATCGAGCTAAATATTCAAGTGTAAATAAAGCAGTAAAAAACCATTCTAAATAATTAAAGAGTAGCTCATACTTTACGTTTAATTCCTGTACGCTACCTAGCATAACAGACAAGACACTGATTGATATGCTTATAATAAGTAGAATATCAAATAATTTACCGGCTCGTGTTTCTGCACCAAAGATAATGGCATTTAGATTTTCACGACAAATGACAGAGTGATTACCTTGATTATAGTGCGGAATTTTTCTTTTATTCATTTTACTCAACAATATGTAAGCTATTTACGTTAAAGATGTGCTGATTGCTAGTTACTAACAAGCTATATTATGGTATCTTACATCGTTTATTAGAAGTAATTTTTCTGCACCTTAAAAATCATTAACGTTAAATGTCAAATACTGAAAACACACCTGCTGCAAACTTTATTCGCCAAATTATTGCTCAAGATATAACGAGCAAAAAACATAGCCAAGTTATTACCCGTTTTCCGCCAGAGCCTAATGGTTTTTTACATATCGGGCATGCCAAATCTATCTGTCTAAACTTTGGTGTTGCCTCAGAAAATAAGGGCTTATGCAATTTACGTTTTGATGATACTAACCCCGAAAAAGAAAGCATGGAATATGCGCAAGCAATAGAAAAAGATGTTGCTTGGTTAGGTTTTGAGTGGGCAGAGCTTAAACATTCTTCTGATTATTTTGAACAGCTTTATAACTTTGCAGTGCAGCTGGTTGAAAAAGGCTTAGCTTATGTTGATAGCTTAAGTGCAGAAGAAATGCGTACTTATCGTGGCTCATTAACTGAAGTAGGTAAAGAAAGTCCTGATCGCAGTCGCAGTATTACAGATAATTTAGATTTATTTGCACGTATGCGTGCGGGTGAGTTTGAAGAAGGGAGTTATTTATTACGTGCAAAAATTGATATGGCCTCAGCTAATATCAATATGCGAGATCCTGCTTTATATCGAATTCGTAAAATATCACATCAACGTACAGGGGATGATTGGTGTATTTACCCTATGTACGATTATACCCATTGCATCTCTGATGCTTTAGAGGGGATTACCCATTCTTTATGCACGTTAGAATTTGCAGATCACCGTCCTTTGTACGATTGGATTTTAGATCACATAGAAATTGACTGCCACCCTCAACAAATTGAATTTGCACGACTATCTTTAGAATATACGATTATTAGCAAACGAAAATTAAATAAATTAGTCGTTGAAGGGCACGTTGATGGATGGGATGATCCACGTATGCCTACCATTGCTGGTTTACGTCGTGCAGGCTACACCCCTAAAGCCATTCGTGATTTTTGTGAACGTATTGGAGTGACAAAAAAAGATTCATCGATTGAGGTTGCTGTTTTAGAAAACTGTATTCGTGAAGATTTAAATGAAGTGGCTGGTCGTGCCATGGCTGTTTTAGATCCTTTAAAAGTGACTATTGAAAACTACCCTGACTCGCAAGTTGAAGAGTTAAGTATGGCGGTACACCCACAAAATGAAGCGATGGGAAAGCGTATCGTTCCTTTTTCTAAAGTGGTTTATATTGATCAAGATGACTTTGCTGATGTTCCACCGCCTAAATTTAAGCGTTTAATCGAAGGTGGCGAAGTTCGTTTACGTGGTGCGTATGTTATTAAATGTCATCAAGTAATTAAGAATGATGCGGGTAAAATCATAGAACTTCGTTGTACTTATGATGAAAATACCTTAGGAAAAAAACCAGAAGGTCGTAAAGTTAAAGGTGTTATTCATTGGGTATCTGCAGCCCATGCTTTAGATGCTGAAGTACGCTTATATGATCGTTTATTTAATGTTGCCAACCCTGGGGCAGAAGATGATTTTACAACAGCACTCAACCCTAATTCATTAACTGTTATTAGTCATGCTAAAGTTGAACCGAGTTTAGCAACAGCTAAACCAGGAAGTGGTTTTCAATTTGAGCGAGTCGGATATTTTTGTTTGGATAGTCATAACAATAATAAACTTGTCTTTAATCGAACCGTCACTTTACGTGATACTTGGGCTTAATTAGCTCTATCGCATTTTTTAAAATTTTAATGAATGTTTTTTGTTGCTTACAATAACAGGTAATATTTATGATGTATGGACTATTGATTTTTGTTGGTTTACTCAGTTTTTGGATGTTGTACCGAAATACGGGAGAGCAGCAACTTGAGAGCCATTATGTGCAAGAAGAAGTTGATACTGCACCACTAAGTCCTGAGCAAATTAAATTAATTCAAGATTCATGGGCACTAGTCCTTCCTATTAAAGTCAAAGCTGCCGAACTTTTTTATGCGCGCCTTTTTGAATTAGACCCAACGGCTAAAGCTTTATTTAAAGGTAAATTAGATTTTCAAGGTGATAAGTTAATGACCACAATTTCTGTCGTGGTTGATTCACTAAATGACTTAGAAAGTGTTGTACCTATCTTACATGCCATGGGAAAAAGACATATTATTTATAAAGTAAGAGCCGAACAGTATGATATTGTCGGTGCTGCTTTTTTATGGGTATTAGAACAAGGCTTAGGTGATCTTTTTACCAAAGAAACCAAAGAAGCATGGACGATTGCTTACGGCATTATTGCCAGTGTTATGTTAGAAGCTTATAGCGAATCTGACCTAGATTAACTTTTTATTTTACAGGTGGTTAGCTTATGAATTACTCTACGATTGAATCTTTTGTTGGTAATACACCACTGGTTAAGTTACAGCGACTAGTCAAACAAAACAATAATACCGTTTTAGTTAAATTAGAGGGTAATAATCCAGCAGGGTCTGTTAAAGATCGCCCGGCAATTAGTATGATTAAACATGCTGAAGAACGTGGCGAAATTAAAGCAGGCGATCATTTAATCGAAGCAACCAGTGGCAACACGGGGATTGCTTTGGCAATGGCCGCAGCGATTAAAGGTTATAAGCTTACCTTAATTATGCCGGATAATATGAGCGAAGAACGCCGTGCATCTATGAAAGCTTATGGTGCAAAAATCATATTAACACCTGCCGAAGGCAGTATGGAAGCTGCAATAGACTTATCTAGACAAATGGAGTCTGAAGGCAAAGGACGAATATTAGATCAATTTTCTAACCCTGATAACCCGCGCGCACATTACGAAGGAACAGGGCCTGAAATCTGGCGTGATACCCAAGGTGAAATTACTCATTTTGTCAGTGCTATGGGAACAACAGGCACCATTATGGGAACTTCACGTTTTTTAAAAGAACAAAACTCCGCTATTCAAATAGTGGGTGTACAGCCAGAAGATGGCGCTAAAATCCCGGGGATTCGTCGTTGGCCTGAAGCTTATCTACCTAAAATATACCAAGCAACACGGGTTGATAGAATCATGGATATGGATCAAATAACCGCAGAACTAACCATGCGTGACTTAGCAACGAAAGAAGGTATTTTTGGAGGTGTATCCTCTGGTGGTGCTGTTGCCGCTGCATTAAGATTGGCAGAAGAAGTTGAAAATGCAACCATTGTGGCAATTATTTGTGACCGTGGAGATCGTTATTTATCCACCGGCGTTTTTCCTGCTTAACAATCAGTTATCGCCCTTTAATCTCAGTAAAAAAAATATGGCTCGTAGAAGATACCCTAAGAAAAGAAAATTACCTGAAGAAGCAGTCAAAGTAACCATAGAATCACTAGCTCATGATGGACGTGGTGTTACCCATGTCGATGGCAAAGTTATTTTTATTGATGAAGCTTTACCTGGCGAAGAGCTTGAATTTATTTATACCGATAGCCGTAAAGATTACGCGGAAGGTAAAGTAGAAACTTTATTAACGCGCTCTCCTGATAGAACAGACCCTGAATGTGAACATTTTGGTAAGTGCGGGGGCTGTAGCTTTCAGCATGTAAAAAATGAGCAGCAAATTATTATCAAACAAGGTTTATTGCAAGAGCAATTTCAGCGTATTGGTAAAGTGACAATAGAAGATTTCTGGCCGCCCATTGAAGGGCCTTATTTTGCTTACCGCCGTAAAGCTCGCATGGGTGTTAAATATGTTGCTAAAAAAGGTCGTGTATTAGTTGGCTTTAGAGAGCGTCGCAACCCATTTTTAGCAGAAATTGAAAGCTGCAAAGTGATGCATCCTATCGTGGGTGAAAATTTAATGGCACTATCAGGCATGATAGGTCAATTAAGTATTAAAGATAAAATTCCACAAATTGAAGTTGCCATTGGTGATGAAAATTGCGTGCTTGCTTTTAGAGTCTTAGAACCTGCAACGGATGAAGACAAAGAAATTATGCGCGCTTTTGGCGCAGAACATAATATCTCAATGTGCTTACAGTCAAAAGGCCCTGATACCATTGTGCCTCTTGATGGCGAGCCTGAAGTAATTCCTACTTATTCTTTACCAGAAAAGGGCATTACTTTTAAGTTCAAACCCGCTATGTTTACCCAAGTGAATTACGAGATTAATCGTAAAATGATTGCACGGGTTATGCAGGAAATGGATTTTAACCAAGATGATAGTGTGCTAGATTTATTTTGTGGTTTAGGGAATTTCAGTTTACCAATGGCTACTAAAGCAGGTAGCGTTGTTGGTGTTGAAGGGGATCAGCCTTTAGTTAACCATGCCAAAGAAAATGCCTTATTAAATAATCTAACAAATGTAGAATTTTATGCGGCAGATTTAAGCAAAGATGTGGCTGACCAAGCATGGGCGAAAAGAAAATATAATAAGGTTTTAATTGACCCATCACGCGCTGGTGCTTCGGAAGTACTACACAATTTAAAAAAGTGGAATCCTAAATTAATTATGTATGTTTCTTGTAACCCGTCTACCTTAGCAAGAGATGCGGGTATTTTGGTTAACGAGATGGGGTATACCTTAGTGAAAGCAGGGGTGATGGATATGTTCCCACAAACAGGCCATGTGGAATCCATCGCTTTATTCAAAAAATAAACGATGTCACGTATTGATGTTTGCATTACTACGCAAACTTTAACACTGATAGAACTTAATAAAACTTATGCTATTTCTAGTGCAAAAAATGGCTTAGGAGAAGATATGGGCTCTGAGTGTACACCGCGAGGGTTGCATAAAATCAGAGCTAAAATTGGTGCAGAGCAGGATTTAAACAGTGTTTTTATAGGCAGGCGACCAACAGGGGAGATTTATACTCCGGCTTTATCTGCACAATTTCCCAAACGAGATTGGATTTTAACGCGTATTCTGTGGCTGGGTGGTTTAGAGCCTAATTTTAATCGTTATGGTAAAAAAGATAGCACTTGGCGCTATATCTATATTCATGGTTGCCCCGATCATTTAATGCAAGGGCAACCAGAATCACATGGCTGCCTTCGTATGTCTAATCAAGATATTGTTGATTTTTTTGATTATGTACAAGTGGGTGATGAAGTTTTTATCTATCAATAACATTCCCCTAAAATATACTACGGAGTAATGACTGCTATGTTTGAACTTTATTTAGATACTGCTAATGCACAAGAAGTCGCCCGATTAAATGCAGCGATGCCTGTTTTTGGTGTGACCACAAACCCTTCCATTTTAGCTAAAGAAGGTAAAGGCTTATCAACCATTCTACCTGAAATAAAAGAAGTATTAGGAGAGCAAGCAAGATTCCACGTACAAGTAGTGAGTACTACAACGGAAGCGATGGTTGCAGAGGCAGTGCAGTTAAGTCAATTACCGTATGATATTGTGGTAAAGATTCCTACAACAGTGATTGGCTTAGCGGCTATTAAACAATTAAAAGCTAAAAAAATCAGTATTTTAGAAACTGCTATTTATAGCGCTCAACAAGGATTTATGGCCGCACTGTGTGGTGCTGACTATTTAGCACCTTATGTTAATCGCATTGATGTTTTAGGTGCGAATTCAGTGAATATTGTAAGTGATTTACAGCTATTAATTAATCAACACAATCTAAATTGTAAATTGTTACCTGCGAGCTTTAAAAACACTCGACAAGTCATGGATATTCTACGCTTAGGGGTGAATAGCATTACCCTACCAAGTGATATTGCTGAGCAGATGATGATACATCCTAGCGTGCAACCCGCAGTTGATGTATTTAGCCAAGATTGGCAAGATGCCTTTGAAGGTAAGTTAGCTTATCAGAGCTAGAGAGGCCAAATATAGTCAACTACCGCATCTAACTCTTTGGCTGTGAGGATTTTATTTCTGCCAAAAGGCGACATGCTGGTTTTGTCATTAAACTGAGTCGCATCCCAAATTAAGGCTTTGAGTTCTGATTTCTTAGCAAAACGTTGCTGCATATTCACTAAAGCAGGACCTATATTTCCAGGATCCTCTCCATCTTCTATGGAGTGACAAGCAAGGCAATTACCTTTATTTCGCTGAAAACTAAGTTGTTTACCTGGAATTTGAGAGTCAACTGATTTTTTCGTGTTAGTGAAACAAGCGGTTAAAAACATAAAACAAATCACACATAGAATTTTTGTTATTGGGTTGTTTTTTAATATTAGCTTTATTGTCGTCATTTTCAAGTTTATCTAGTCTAGTATGAGTACATGCTTTATCGGGAATCCATGATTTAAAACCAATGATTCCTGCTTAAAATAAAGTATAAAATGTGTATGGTTATTTTAAAAATAAAATGTACTCGGACTGAGGGAGCTTCGTCTGGTTATCGAATTGAATCGCTAGACTAAAAGAGGGGCGTATGTACTAATGTGAAACCATTGGTGCGAAATAAAAACTCAAATTGGAAACTGATTATTAGTTTTACTAAATTAGCGACTCTTATACTAGCTTTAAGCTCTTAAGGAATATTACCGCGATCAAAAAAACAATGCGATGCAAATCAAATAGAAATAGGGATTAATAATGATGGACTAACAGCACAAAGAATGCTGATTGTTAAATCCAAATGTCCACTAAACATCCCAGTTTTTAGCTGGTGCTTGTTTAGTGGTTTTGTGCTCGCCTAGCAAAGTAAGCGAGGAATTAAGATTAAGTACTTGTGCATAATTACTCTAACATTTTGATATGACGAATTGGTAGAGCGTTTTTTTGCGAAACCCATCAATCATTCTGGCAATGATTGATGGGTTTCACTACGCGTCTAAAAAACAGGAACTTCATTCTACCCATCCTACAAAATGTTAAATTAATTTTTGGTATTTACTTAAAGCGAAATAACTAGTTAAAGCTAATGTTAATACGACGATTTTTCTGACGACCAGCACTCGAATTATTTGAAACAACCGGCTGGCTTTCACCGTAGCCAATTGCAGTAATATTCTCTAGAGAACTACCTTTGCTAACTAACACATCACGAATATAATCAGCTCGTTGTTGAGATAATTTTTTATTAGATTTTGTGCTACCTGTGTTATCAGTATGTCCAGAAAGAGTAATTTTTTTGTTTGGATATTTGCTCATATAAACTGCTAATAAGTCTATTCCTTGTGATGCACCTGGAACTAAGTTAGCTGTTCCAGAAACAAATTCAATCTTCCCAAATGCCAGTAAGATTTCACGCTCCGCTTCAAGTCCTTCCATTGCTTGCAGTTTTGTTTGTGCAGCATCTTTTTTTTCATTAATAGACGCAGCAACTAATTGCTCTTTTTGTGCTAAAAGATCTATACTATTTAGTCTGGATTGCTCTGCCGCTGAATTATTAATAGCGGTCTTAACTTGAACATTTCCAATATAAGCTAAAGATGCCATATCTTCTTTTGTTTCTGCAATCAATGCACTCTGCAATGTTTTATTCGCTTTTGTTAATTCATCTGCAGCATATTTCTGCACATTAGGATCGCTTGCTGCTACGCTATAAGCTTTCTTAGCATCAAGCAGTGACTGTGATTTTTGTAGTTTAGTAGTACAACCAACAGCTAATGTAGCTATTACTGTAGAAAGTATCAGTTTTTTTACTGTCGCTTCCGCTGAAAATCAGGGAAACGGAGCGCAGCGAAGTGATGATTTTTAGTCCGCAGTAGGCGACAGGGAAATTCGCCAATCCGAAGTGAACTGGTCAGTTCGCTCGGGAGGCAAGTAGTTATCCCGACA
>JAJJBE010000083.1 GCA_020996635.1 Bathymodiolus brooksi methanotrophic gill symbiont | reverse complement strand
GTCAATCTAAGGACTTGTTTTTTCAATCGTTTTATTTCATTTTCATTCGACTCGTTGCTAGCCACGTTAGTATTACCCTTGGGTTTTGAAGCGTTATGAACCCAAGTATAAAGAGTGTTGGAATTAACGCCCAAATTTTTAGCGATTTGAGGGATAGATTCATCAGAATCTCAGGCTAATTTAATAGCAGATTCTTTAAATTCGAGCGTGTAAGTATTTAGCTTTTTCTTAGTCATTTTGGGTACTCTATATTGAGGGGGTAAATCTTAGTTTTTGTGTCCTAAATAGTGTATCCACATCACTCTCTCGATCTAACGCCCGTTAAATTCACTAGCTCATTAGCGTCTGTTTTAATAAAAAAAGAACAATATTCCATATCTTGATTTGCAATAAGGATATTAAGTGCATTTAGTACGAGATCCTTTTCACTTAATTCTTGCTGATTATCAAGCTCTGATAGTGTTTTAACTGCAGATAGCGAACCAAGCAAATCAATAAGAATATCGTGAATTCCAGTTGACCTTATGCTGGCTTGAAGATCAGCATCATCTATTATTTTCCACCATCCATTGTTTGTACCAAAATATTTAAATCTTCCATTTTTTCAGCTAACTTAGCTTTAATATTAAAAAATTGCTTTTCTTTGATCGGCAGTAGCATTAATATTTTCTGTTCATCTTCTGATAAGCTCTCTTGATCATCCCGAACAACCCTTCATTAATAAAGAAGCCACTTTTAATAAGCTATGTAACGATGCATCGGCATAGTCTGCCTCATCCATTCTATACTCTTCAACAACATTACTATAAAGTGACGGCAGCTTCCAGCGTTCTAACAAATAACCACCTAATTGGTATTGGTCAATCGCCTTTTCCATCATTAATTGATCTATATCTAATTGTCTATTCTTCTTAACATTCATAAAAAGCTTGTCTTAATTGGAGGATTAAAATATCTACATTAACTGTTTTTTTCTTGCGCATTTATTTTTAAAAACACATGTAACTTTCTAAAACTTTCATCAGCTGTAGAGTCAGCAGGAACCAAAAAATAGCGTGTACTCTTAGCTATTTTTACATGCAAAACAATCAAGAATGATGTGATAACAGTGGATTTTAAAACCTTAAAATTTACAGGCTTTTCATCATTATAAATGAGCTGCCACAAAAATTCGGGACTATATTTCAAAATAAAACAATAGTAGCGCTTTTGGTACCTCTGCCAATAAAAATAACTACTCAGCGCCATCAAGCCCCATAAAATTAATTGCACGCAAAATGAACTAGCCATCATAAAGATACTTAGCATACTAACTATATGTAGTAGCACTAAAAATACAAGTAAGCTCTGTGATTGATTGACGCTAACTAATAACGCTGGCTCTGACTTTTTCAACAATCAATTTTAATTCTGCAGTTTGAGGGGTTTTATATGCAAAAAAATAGGATAATAGCAAATTATCCTCTAACCTTAATAACGCAATAAACTGTGCCTGCTCAGCTTTATCCGCATTCATATAAGACTGTTCTAAATAAGCACACAACAATGCATCTAACTCTTTTGCACCACGACGGCACTGCCAGCGTAAGTGCTTTATATGTGACATTTAGCCTTCTTGCCTCACTAATAACATTTTTTTAATTTCTGCAATCGCTTTGGCTGGATTTAACCCCTTAGGGCAGGTATCCGTGCAATTCATAATGGTATGGCATCTAAATAATTTAAACGGATCTTCCAACTCATCTAAGCGCTCACCGGTATGCTCATCTCGACTATCATTCAGCCAACGATAAGCTTGCAATAAAACTGCAGGGCCTAAGTAGCGATCACTATTCCACCAATAACTAGGGCAACTAGTCGAGCAACATGCACATAATACACATTCATAAAGTCCATCTAATTGCTTGCGCTCTTCAGGGCTTTGCAATCGCTCTGTATCTGCAGGTGCTGGTGTTTGTGATTCTATCCACGGCTGAATAGATGCATATTGCGCATAAAAATGCGTCATATCTGCTACTAAATCTTTGATAACATCCATATGTGGCAGCGGAAAGATTTTAATCGTCCCTTTATACTCATCAATACCTTTAATACAAGCTAAAGTATTTTTACCATTAACATTCATCGCACAAGAGCCACAAACACCTTCACGACAAGAGCGCCTAAAGGTTAAGCTGCTATCAATTTCATCTTTAATTTTAACAATTAAATCTAAAACCATTGGACCGCATTGGTCCAAATCAATATGGTAAATATCAATTCGCGGGTTCTTGCCTGAGTCAGGATTCCAACGATAGACTTCTACTTGCTTGGTACGGGTCGCCCCTGCTTCAGCAGGAAAATGCTTTCCTTTCTGAATAACGGAGTTTTTAGGCAGTGTAAATTCAACCATTAATAAACCCTCTTTTTAGGTGGAATAACCTCGACATCATCTGTCAGGGTATACATATGTACAGGGCGGTAATCAATTTTAACTTGATTATTTTCTATCCATAATAAGGAGTGCTTTAACCAATGCTGGTCATCTCTATCAGGGTAATCATCACGCGCATGCCCACCCCGACTTTCTTTTCTATTAGCTGCAGCATTAATTGTCACTAAAGATAAATCTAACAGGTTATTCAGCTCTAATGCCTCAACTAAATTGGTATTCCAAATTAAAGAATCATCTTCTAATTTTAATTGTGCAAAGGACTCACGAATTTCAGCAATCGCTTGCGACCCTTTTTGTAAAACCTCTTCTGTTCTAAAAACAGCCGCATGTTTCTGCATAGTTTTTTGCATATCATTACGTATTTCTGATGTTTTTAAATTCCCTTTTGCATTGCGAATAGTCTCAAAGCGCTGCAATGCTTTATCTAAGGCATCATCTGTCAATGGTTTATGCGCTGATCCCGGTGTAATTAATTCAGCACAGCGTATTGCAGCAGCCCGGCCAAAAACAATAATATCTAACAAAGAATTTGATCCTAAGCGATTAGCGCCATGCACAGAAACACAAGCCGCCTCACCAATAGCCATCAAACCTTTAACTACGGCATCTGGATTACCCTCTTTAAGGGTAACCACTTCCGCTTTATAATTAGTTGGAATTCCTCCCATATTATAATGAACAGTTGGAATAACGGGGACTGGCTCTTTAGTCACATCAACCCCCGCAAAAACACGCGCTGTCTCAGAAACACCTGGTAAGCGCTCATGGATAATTTCAGGATCTAAATGTTCCACATGTAAATAAGCATGATCCGCATCTTCACCTACACCTCGCCCTGCATTAACTTCCATGGTAATCGCTCGACTAACGACATCGCGTGAAGCTAAATCTTTGGCATGCGGTGCATATTTTTCCATAAATCGCTCGCCTTTAGAATTTGTTAAATATCCGCCTTCACCACGTGCTCCTTCAGTAATCAAACAACCTGCACCATAAATGCCTGTGGGATGAAATTGAATAAACTCCATATCTTGTAAGGGTAAACCTGCACGCAATACCATCGCGCTTCCGTCCCCCGTTACTGTATGGGCTGATGTGCACGATTGATAACATCGTCCATAGCCCCCAGTTGCTAAAATAGTGCTATGCCCTTTAAAAACATGCAAGGAACCATCATCTAAACACCAGGCAAGAACACCCCGGCATTCATCACCTTCCATAATTAAATCTAACACGATGTATTCAACAAAAAACTCTGCTTTATGTTTTAGCGATTGTTGATAAAGCGTATGCAAAATCGCATGTCCTGTTACATCTGCGGCAGCACAAGTCCTTTGTGCCGTTCCTTCACCAAAATGAGTCGTCATTCCCCCAAAAGCACGCTGATAAATTTTGCCATCTTCATTACGTGAAAAAGGCACACCATAATGCTCCAACTCTAAAACAGCCGCCGCCGCTTCACGACACATATACTCAATTGCATCTTGGTCGCCCAACCAATCCGACCCTTTTACGGTGTCGTACATATGCCAACGCCAATCATCTTCGCCATTATTTCCTAAAGCGGCACTAATGCCTCCTTGTGCAGCAACAGTATGGCTACGCGTAGGAAATACCTTAGTAATACAAGCCGTCTTCAATCCTTTTTCTGCCATGCCTAATGTCGCACGTAAGCCAGCACCACCTGCTCCAACCACGACTACATCGTATTCATGTTCAATAATTTTGTATTTTTCTTTCATTTTTTACCCTGCTAAAACCGCAATACGAATCGCAAAAACTAACGCTGTTATAGCCCCGCCAAAAAAAGCCAATTTAACCAACCAAACGAGTGTAATTTTCAACCATTCTGGACTTAAATAATCTTCAATGACAACCTGTAATCCGATAGCTGCATGATAAAAGCTAACAAATGACCAAGATAAAAGTAATGTTAAATTAAAAGGACTACTTAACCATTGCTTGATTTCAGTATAAGAAACGTTGAATAATTGCTGAATAAATAAAATCAGCCAAAAAGAAAGAGGAATTAAAGCGACCGCAGTAACTCGCTGCATCCACCAGTGATGCGTCCCTGTTTTTGCAGAGCCAAGCCCACGTGCTTTTGCTAACGGCGTTTGATATTTCATCATTAACTCCCTAATTGTACGAATAAGAAGCTAAGCCCTGTTAAAGCAATAGAGCCAAAAAGTTCTAATATCAAATAATAATTCATCAAAATTTTGTCGTAACCTTCCCCTATATCCCAAAATAAATGGCGAATGCCGTGGCAAAGATGAAAGAATAAAGCATACATCATTAACCAAATTATTAAGCTGATAAAAGGCTGATGAATAAAGCTTTGCATCGCTTGAAAACTGCTGCTACCTGCTGGAATTTGCGCTAAGCAAATCACAAATAAAACTAAACCAGCAGCTAAAAGTACGCCAGTCATTCTGTGCAACACAGAAATAACGGCAGTTAATGGAAGTCGATAAACTTGTAAGTGAGGAGAAAGTGGCCGAGTTCTTTGCGTCATATCCTGTCCAATGAGCTTGAAGAGCCTCCAATAATACCGTTTCATTGGAGTTTAAGCCACTACAAAATTGAAAGCCTAAATCAAGGCATTAGCTAACGTAGCCGACTAATCGCATATAAGGCAGCAGAAAGAACTAATATACTTGGAAAAGTAGCAACTAATAAAGGGTTTAAACCATAAACAATACCCATTTGCCCTACTGAGTTATCAATAATATTAAAACTCATTCCAATTAAAACACCCATTACCATTCTTGGCCCCATAGCAACCCCTCGACCAACACCAACAACAAAAGGAGCCGCAACAAGTAACATGACTAAAGTAACAAATGGGTTAACAACTCGCGCCCAAAAAGCCAGTTCATATTTAGCATAGTTTTGTTGATTATCTTTTAAGAAATTAATATATTTTGACAGTTCAATTAAAGCTAAATTTTCAGGGTCCATGACAACAACGTCTAAAACCTCATTATCAATACTGGAATTCCATTCTTTTGTCGCTAACTGTTGAACTTTTACACCTTTTTCCGAAAGCTGGGATACCTCCACATCTTTAAGCAGCCATCTTCCTTTTTCTACAAATCGACCTTGCTTTGCATAGATAACTTCTTTCAAATTACGCTCATTATCGAGAGTATATACATAGATATTTCCAACTTGTCCTTGTAAATAACTATCCTTTACATTAATAAATTGCCTACCATCACGCAACCACATGCCAGTAGCAGTCATAGCAATAGGACGATTTGTTTTTGCCATACTTTTCAATACCTTAGCTTTTCTCTCTGATTCAGGGCCAATAAATTCCCCAATAATAAATGAGATAGCGGTCAAAATTGCACCTGCCATTAGTACAGATCGGATAACTCCCATCAATGAAACACCTGAAGCTCTCATTGCAACAAGCTCACGATGGTTAGCCATATTACCTAAAACAAATAAGCTTCCTAGCAATGCAGAAGATGGCATTAATTCATACACATAATGCGGAATCATCAAACCCAAATACATAAAAATATGCTGTGAATCGTAACTACCCACCCCTCTTGATCGTAATTCATCATTTAAAGTAAATAAATTAAATAAGGTATAAAGCATTAATAAGGCAATAAACGTCCCTTTTAATATTTCTTTAATAATATAACGATCTAAAGCATTCATACTGACCTCCTTGTGAACCTCAAAACAACCCAAGAAACCCCATATAAACGAATTAATAAGAAAATAATAACTAAAAAAGAAAGCAAATAAATCCCACTAAAGCCTAACCAAACAGGAATTTCTTGTTTAACCATCCAACTTAAACTGATTTTTTGAAAGTTAGAAAAACTAAAATAAATTAAAAACGCGGTCAGTAAATTTCCATACACACCACCACGAGGGCTAATCTGAGCCAAAGGAACTGCCATTAAGGTTAATAAAAACATTCCTATAGGAACAAATAATCGACGAAATAATTCACTAATTTTTTCTATTTCGTTTGATAGAATTAGCCTTTCTGAGCTCATCCCATGAAGAGTAACTTTCTGCTCACCAACAGCATCTTCAATACGCATTGCATATTCTGAAAAAGTCTCAAAAACATAGCCTAACTCTCCAGGCACTCCCTCTGTGCGTTTGCCATTTAAAAAAACAATAAATAAGCCTTCTTTAATTTCACGTAGTTCTGCTTCATCTGAAGTTATAATTCCAATTTTTTCGCCGCGCTTATCTTGTACAAAAACATCCTGCATCTTATTATCAGCTGTAATCTTCTCCGTATAAAAAATTAAGTTTCCTTTCCCATACTCAGTAAACCGTCCTTCTGAAACCCCTCTAATTCCTGCCATTTGTTTTTCATAATGAATAATTCTCATTGCTTCACCTGTTGCCCAAGGAGAAACAAATAAAGCCATCCAAACTGACAATAAAATAACAGGAATCATTGCCTTAAAAACTGAGTTATATATTCTAAAAACACCAACACCCGCTGATGATAATGCCGACATTTCTTGATCTCGGTACATTCGACCTATCACCATCAAAACAGCGACAAAAGCTGATGGCACCATAAATTCAGAACTAGATAATAAAATTCTTAGACCTAAAAGGTTAGCAACAACATCATTTAAAATAATGCCATTTGCTGCCATTTTTAATGTTTTCAGAAAATTTTGGCTAACAATAATGACCACTAAAATAAGTAAAACAGAAAAAAAGGTTCTCAATAAATCTTTAACTATTAAGCGATCAAGCACTGTAAACATAATAAACTCTAACTTTAGTTTTATATAAGTTTGAAGGTATAGCATTAAACTACACCTATAATTTTTAAATTTTCTTTACGACACAAAAAAAGCCCAATGCTTTTCAGTCATGAGCTCTCTTTTAATTATTTCTATACTGAATTTGGTAAAATTTTTGAACCCAATACACAAAGCATTTCCTGCAATTGAAAGCACATAAGAAGCTAAGTGACTAGGCATTGTATCACTTAAAGTATTTTCCTCTATCTATATGGTATAAAGTGATTTTTTATTTTCTTCTTTGGAAAAAACAAAACTAAATATAAGTAAATCACTAGGATTGTTACTTAATTACTTGAGTTTAATCAATAAGTATATTATAAACGTCTAATGCTTTATTTATGGAGGTCATCATGAACGAAAACATTAATTTTCAACGCCGTAAGTTATTAAAAATGGCTAGTATTAGTGCTGCAGCAATTACTCTATTTCCTAGTTTATTGACTGCTAAAACTGGAAAAATAAATAACCAAGCTTCCTTAGATTTTAATCCAGATGTTGAAATTCGTTTAACGGAAGAAGCGATTAAATTACCTATCTTTGCAGGCCCTAAAACTAATGTCTGGAAAGTCAGAGGGGAAGTTTTAAAAGGTGATTCTAGTGTTATTACTAATGATGATAACAGTTATTTAGCTCCAACCATTCGCCTATCTAAAGGACAAAAAGTACGTATTTACCTACAAAATAATTTACCCGCTAATTCAATTTTGCACTGGCATGGCTTACATGTGCCCTCAAAAATGGATGGCAATCCTATGTATGCCATTGGCGCTGGTGAAAGTTTTATTTATGAGTTTGAAGTTCTCAATAGAGCAGGTACCTATTGGTATCACGCACACACCCATGGTGTGACAGCAAAACAAATCTATTCTGGTTTAGCTGGCTTATTTATAGTTCGCGATGCAGAAGAGCAAGCATTAGATTTACCGCGTGGCCAGTTTGATGTGCCTATTGTTATTCAGGACCGTAGCTTTGATAGCCAAAACCAATTGCAATATACGTCTCATATGATGCAAAAAATGCAGGGGTTTTTAGGTGATCAAATTATGATTAATGGTCGACCTGACTTTACTTTATCCGTCGCCACACGCGCCTACCGCCTGCGTTTATTAAACGGCTCTAATTCTCGTATTTATAAACTCGCTTGGGATGATGGTACACCCATTAAGGTTATTGCAACCGACGGGGGGCTATTAGAGCGTCCAGAAACTGTTCCTTACTTAATGCTTGCACCGGCAGAACGCCGAGAAATTTGGGTAGACTTTAGCTCCAAAAAAGTAGGCTCCGAACTTACTTTACGCAGTACTGAATTTTCTGTTGGTGGCCACGGTATGATGGGAGGAATGGGTGGCGGCATGGGAATGCGCGGACGCGGAGGTATGGGAATGATGGGCGGCGGTATGATGGGAGGCAGTAATAGCTCACTTCCCTCAGGTGGAGACTATCCTGTGCTGAAAATACGCATCACTAAAAAATCATCCCATAAAGATAAATTACCCCGTCGTTTAAGTAAAATCACTCCTTTACAAATAGCTGATGCTGATAACAAAAATTCACCGCGACGAATAACTTTATCAATGCGCCACATGTCTGCATTATTAAACGGCCGTTCTTACAAAATGAATGATATTAGAGAGGATGAAATCATTCCTGTTAATACTTTGCAATTGATGGAATTTGATAATGGCTATCACCGCGGAGGAATGGGTATGTCCATGCCTCACCCGATGCACTTACATGGCGAACAATTTCAAATTCTTAAACGAGAATACTCCGGCTCTTCTGCTAGCTATAATTCGGTTAACAAAGGTTTGGTTGATAGTGGCTGGAAAGATACCGTACTGGTGATGCCTGGGGAAAAAGTAACTTTTTTAAAGCCCTTTAATGATTTTACTGGAATCTTTATGTATCACTGCCACAATTTAGAGCACGAAGATATGGGTATGATGCGTGACTTTTTAGTAAAATAAATACCCTTAGGAACGTGCACGAAACAATATCCCGACTTCTAACTAGTCTTTTTGCACCAGGAAAGCGGCTCTCATTCGTTGCGTAGAATAACTATGCGCCTCATGAGAGCAACCTTCCTGGCACAAAAAATCCTGCGTTATAACTTCGGGATGTTATTCCGTACACGTCCCTTACCAACGATTTCAAGGAGTGATTATGCCTATCAAGAAACAGCTTAATATTCAAGGGATGCACTGCGGAGGCTGTGAATCTATTATCGAAGAGGCATTAGTAGACATTGAGGCGTTATTAACGTAAAAGTAGTTATGCTTCCACACAATGTTCTATCAATTTTGATGAGCAAAAATTAAGCCTTAAGGAAATTCATAAACTTATTGAGGACAAAGGCTACCACGTTGAAATAACGCCAGAAAGTAAAAGCTCCTTATTTGTAAAAATCAGCCTCTCGTTACTGGCCTTAATTGCTATCGTATTATTGATGGTTTTCTCACGAAAATTATGGCACCAATTTAGTGTGCCAGAAATCAGCACACAACTAAGTTACGGCATGATTTTTATTGTCGGTTTAATTACCGGTTTACACTGCATCGGTATGTGTGGAAGCTTTGTTATTAGTTATACGGTTAAAGATGCCGAACAAGGCTACTCACCTTATTTATCACATGCTCTGTATGGCTTCGGTAAAACCTTATCCTACGCTTTATTTGGTGCAGCTTTTAGTTTGCTGGGTTCGGTCATTAGCATTACCCCTTTTATTAAAGGTATCAGCATATTCTTAGCAGGCATGTTTTTAGTTTTATTTGGGCTAAATATGTTGAATGTATTTTCAGTCTTAAGGCGAGTACGCTTTAAACAGCCCGAAGCTTTAACACGCTATGCTTTGAAAAAAAGAAAAAAAGCACGTAGCCCTTTTTTCATCGGCTTTTTTTCTGGATTTCTTTTAGGTTGTGGCCCCTTGCAAGCCATGTACATTATGGCAGCAGGCAATGCAGACCCATTGGAGGGTGCAAAATTTCTAGCTTTATTTGGTTTAGGAACGCTGCCTGCATTACTCAGCTTTGGCATGATTGCACATTTACTATCAGAAAAAATGCCCCGTCGTTTTTTACAAGCCTCAGGTATTATTTTAATTGTCATGGGCACTATGATGCTTAATAAAGGCCTGATAAAAACTCAATCAGGATATGACTTTAAATCTTTAAGTAAAAAAATAAGTAGCATCCAAATTCAAAAAAATAATGAGCATTTCTCTCACTCTATCCAAGATTTAACAACCAACCATAAAGAGTAGCAGCAATTCATAATCCATTTTCAATGGCTATATCACCGTTAAATGTTGAAAAGTTTATACCTCAGCTACTTGAAGTTGCTGGCTTAATGGAACTGCGATCTTTAGCCCCAGAATACCCTGATATGCGATTGCAGCGGCTAAAGACCGCTGTTCCGATTAGTTAACTGATGTTACGCACCCTAATGATATTTCCATTAAAATAGTAGGCTATGAAAACACCTGATATTTTTGACTTATACACCGATTACCTGATCACTTCATTTAGCTATACAACAGCGACAGGCTTGTCAGGCTTAGTTGATAA
>JAJJBE010000173.1 GCA_020996635.1 Bathymodiolus brooksi methanotrophic gill symbiont | reverse complement strand
TTCATCATTTTTTCCTTATCTTTTGAACTTTAGGCGGTTCACAGATAAGGAGAATCTCGATGATTCCCGTAATTGTCAAACTTTGTGAGTCCCCCAGCAGAGCTGGGGGTTTACTTATTAGAAATTATTCAAGAACTCGCTGGTGAAGAAAATTATAGCGTAATGAAGCAAGCAGTCATGGAGGTGGTTGGTAGTCATTTTAGGCCTGAATTTATCAACCGAATTGATGAATCTGTGGTGTTCCATCCTTTAGGGCGAGCACATATACGCTCTATCGCTAAAATTCAACTACTTGCTTTAGAGGCTCGATTAAAAGAGCGTGATATTAAATTCAGCATCAGCGATGCAGCTTTAGATAAAATCGGTGAAATGGGATTTGATCCTGTTTATGGTGCTCGCCCACTTAAACGAAGTATTCAGCAAGAGCTTGAAAATCCACTAGCACAAGCTATTCTTTCAGGTAAGTTTTCTGCTGGAGATACCATTCAAGTTGATGTTAAAGATGATCAACTTTATTTTGTAAAATAAACTCTATCTCTGCGATACCCATATTTATTTGGGTATCGCAGCCCAACCTGACTGATAAAATACAGTAGCATAAAAATAAAGCTTCATTTAAATCCATAGATGTAATAATATAACATATCACTTTTATTATATTTTATCTCTATGCTCGCAAAACCTTACCTACCAATTCTACTTATTAGCTTATCTCACCCAAGTTACGCCAATACAACAGAAGAGCTAACCCCCTTAATTATTTCTACCCCTCTACATAAAAAAGAAGCAGAAACAATACACCCCGTTAACATTCTATCGGGTGATAAGTTAACACTTAAACAAGCAACCACGATTGGTGAAACCTTAAAACAAGAGTTAGGCATTCATAGCATGTCTTTTGGCTCAAGTGTCGGCCAGCCTGTTATTCGCGGGCAAATGGGCACTCGCGTACAAGTCTTACAAAATGGCTTGGGTAGTTTAGACGTGTCTGGTGTAAGCCCAGACCATGCCAATAGTACAGACCCCTTATTAGCCGAACGCATTGAGGTATTACGTGGGCCAGCAAGCTTATTATATGGCAGTGGCGCTATTGGCGGCATTGTGAATGTAATTGATAACCGCATCCCTACCTCAGTGCCTGAATCATCAAAAACCGCATTTGAACAACGTTACAATTCCGTATCAAACTTATGGAGCAGTACGTTAAAGCATGATGGTGGCATCGATAAAATAGCTTGGCATATAGATGGATTTTTTCGTAGCAATGATAACTACCATGTACCCAAAAGTGCCAATGAACTCGGTTATGTTGAAAATACTGACGCACAAAGCTGGAGTGGTACCATTGGATCCTCATGGGTTGATGACTGGGGAATGATAGGGGTTTCAATTAACCACTTAGATAATAATTATGGCGTTCCCCCAGTTGATGAACTGGTACGTATTGACTTAACACAAACCCGTTATGATTTAAAAGCAGAGCTATATGAGCCTTTTGTAGGCATAGAAACACTTAAATTTCGTTTTGCTTATAACGATTATCAACACATAGAATTAGAAGATGGCATTACTGTTGGCACACAGTTTGATAATCAAGGAATAGAATCTCGCCTCGAATTAGTTCACTCCCCTCTTGCTTTTATTGATCATGGTGTTTGGGGATTTCAAACACAGCATAAAAAACTAAAAGCTATCGGGGAAGAAGCTTTTGTCCCGCCTTCTGAAGTACAAAACTATGCTATTTTTATTGTTGAAGATATGCATATTGGTGCAATTACTTATGAGCTAGGCTTGCGTATAGAACATCAAAAAATTGAAGCACAAGGCTTTTCAGACAAACATCACACCCCTGTTAGCGCATCCATCTCAGCCTTATGGAGCCCAACAGACAACAGCATTATAAGCCTTGCCTTTACACATGCCCAAAGAGCGCCTGATGTGCAAGAACTATTTGCAAATGGTGTTCATTTTGCCGCACAAAGCTATGAGTTAGGTGATGAAAATTTAGATTTAGAAACATCGTATAACTTAGAGTTTAGCTTTAAATCAGATTTTGACTGGGTGAGTACTGAACTTAATCTATTTCATAACTGGAGTAACAATTATGTCACCCAAGAAAACACGGGCAACTGGTTTGATTTAGATTCAGAAAGCTTTACACCTAGCTGCTCTGGCAACCAACAATGCCTTGCTGTTTATCAGGCAACACAACAGGATGCACGATTCTATGGATTTGAAGCCCAATTAGACTTCCCGCTTTGGCAAGGAGAAGACAATCAATTTTCACTCAATTTATTTAGTGATTATGTTCGTGGAAAACTCAACCATGGCGGCAATGTTCCTCGTATGCCACCTTTACGCTATGGTTTTCAAGTCGATTACGCAGGCTATGATGCATGGGCAGCAAACCTACGTTTAACCCGCTCTGAGGCACAAAAATATGCAGGTGAAAATGAATCACAAACACCTGGCTATTTATTATTAGACATCGGGCTTAATTACAATACACGTATAGCAGATAAAGTGGATGCATTGGTATTTATTAAAGCGAATAATCTACTTAATGAAACGATTAGAAACTCTACTTCTATTTTAAGAGAGGTTGCACCAGAAGCTGGCCGTGGAGCTGAAATAGGCGTAAGGATAAAATTTTAACATGTTAGATAAAACCAGTATTCAGTCTTCACATAACCATAAAAATTGTATGCAGCACGCCTTGCAAGCGGCCGAAAAAGTTTGCAAAAATAAAGGAGTGCGACTGACCTCAATCAGAAAACGTATTTTAGAATTAATTTGCACTAGCCATAAAGCAATGGGAGCTTATGGTTTATTAGATTTATATAAACAAGAAGACCCCAAAGCCAAACCTGTCACAATTTATCGAGCGCTCGATTTTTTAATGGACGTTGGTTTAGTGCATAAAATAGAATCACTCAATGCCTTCATTGGTTGTTTACAATCAGAAAAGCAGCACCAAACAGCTATTTTTATTTGTGATAACTGCAAAAATGCTTATGAAATTGATGCCAGCTCTGTTTATGAAAATTTATTTACTTTAAGCCAATCGCTACAATTTAAACCACAAAAGTTAACCATAGAACTGCGAGGTTTATGTGTGAATTGCCGATATTAAAGCTTGCATCAATTTAAGCTCTATTAAGTGTAATATTACAGTTCCTATTTATATAAGCATAAAGCGTATATACCCAAGCTACTTGAAGGTGGTGCAGTATCTTCCTCACTCGTCACTCCCGAAGTCTTTTTCTGGGAGTCTAAGTAGGTAGCCATATTTATTTTAGCATTTAATATTGTTCCAAATTTTCTCAATACTATTGAATCACAACGTTACCCGATTTCGTAGCCCGTATAGAGGTACAGAATACGGGATAAACAAGCTATCGAATCCCCGTATTACGCAATCTTCATACGGGCTTGTATCTCTCCAAAGCATGATATATTACTTAGCTAGTATTATATCAAAGTATATGACTAGAGTTTGCATACGGGCTAAGACCCAGCAATTCTCAATTTAGGATTCAGTGATAAAATAACCTTAATTCCTAGTTAAAAAAACCAACCAGTGATAGATACCGTCGAAACAATAACAAGCTTCACGCAATCAAATTTGATTGGACAGATCAAGCAGACATTTACTGCCTTGCCCGATGCACGTAGCGGTAATGGTGTTTATCAAAAATATGCGATGTCAGATGCCGCGCTCAGTGCCTTTTCCGTTTTCTTTATGCAGTCCCCCTCCTTTTTAGATGACCAGAAAACGATGGAAAAAGAGCGAGGTAAAAACAATGCCCAGAGCCTATTTGGTGTTCATTTAATCCCGAGCGCCAACCAGCTTAGAAACCTTCTTGATCCTGTCCCCGCAGAAACTCTCTCACCTATTTACAGGGAAGTATTTAGGGGCTTGCAGCAAAAAAGAAGCCTCTCAAGTGGTTACAAAATCCGCCTTTTTTCAAGCCAGAAAACAGCTTTCTTACAAAGCGTTTATTGAGCTTAATCGACAAATAATAGACACTACTTACAAATCGTATGATCACTTAAAAACATGGCGTGGTTTTCGCCTTTGTGCCGTTGATGGAAGCTCAATTCGCCTCCCAAATACGCCTGACATTACGGCACATTTTGGCGTTCACAAAGGGCGTAAAGAGCAAGCTAATTGCACGATGGGAATAGCATCAATTTTTTATGATGTTTTGAATTATTTGGTCATTGATTCCTGCATTCATCCTAGCGGTTATTCAGAGCGTGCCTGTGCCTCAGAACACGTGCAGCATGCGACTCAAAATGATTTAGTCATTTATGATAGAGGTTACCCTGCATTTTGGTTGTATGCCTTTCATATTAAACAGAAAAGTTTCTTTTGTATGCGAGAAAAAACAAAGCTTTCATAAAAAGTAATAAAAGAGACGATATTATTGAAATAAAACCTAATAAAAAAGCCATTAAAACATGCCTTGATAGAGGCTTGTCAACAGAGGTTATTAAGCTCAGATGAGTCCGTGTTGACTTGCCTAATGGGGTGGAAGTTTTAATCACAAATATGATGGATTGCGAAGCCTATGAAGTGGACTTATTTAAGGAGTTATATTATCTTCGCTGGGGCATTGAAGAAAATTATAAACGCCTAAAACAGTGGGTAGAAATTGAGAACTTTTCAGGCAAATCTGTTTTGTCAATTCAGCAAGATTTTTATGCCAAAATAGTTGCCTCAAATTTAACCGCTTTGATGGAAATAGCCGCACAAAAAAAGTGGATAAAAGAACTCATGATTTAGAGTTAAATTACCAAGTAAATTCAGCCCAAGCTTTGTCAAAAAGGAAGCATCGACTCGTTACTTTTATTCTTGATGCACACAAGGACATTTTGCAAAGAATTGAACAAGTTATTGACTATATTTCTGTCACTATAGAAGCCCTTAGAGTTGGGCGGTCTGCGCCGAGAGCATTAAAGAGCTTTAAGAATGATATTCATTTTTCAGCCTATAAAAGCTCTTTGTAATTAATTAGTTACGCTTAACTTACTGGCATTGGTACTCACCCTCTTCTACCGCCTCAATAAGCTTAAGTTCATCAGTAGTTTCAATTTTTGTAGGCATACTAAGCTCCTTTAAAATATTTTTTAGTCAATTTACGGCTTTTATACATTGTCTTTAGAAAAAAGACATCCCCTTCTTTTACAAAAGGAATAATGTACGCAGCGTCTGATATATCAATAATTAAACAATATTGATCTGGATGATTTTTGCTCTGATTTTTTATAATATCAAGTAATTTATTGCTTTTAATTCCAGTCACGACATCTTCAAAATAGATGTTTCTTTCTTTTTTTAAAAGAATATTTTTCTCATCACTCCAGTTAAACTCTAAACCAATCACCCTAAGATAACCAATACAAATATTAACCATAGATTACCTACCTCTTAAATAAGCCTGTGGTGCGCTAGCAACCACCCAATTATTAAAAGAGCGGTATCCTTCATTTTCATTTTTTTATTTTTTGAGTGCTTTCAATTGCCTTCGTCTTTATAGAGTTTTCTAAAAACAGCCAAATATACGGTATAATTAACGACTTTTTATTTTTACATTAATCGAGCATGATGGATTATTTATTAGCAAACACCCCTCTAGAATCACTTGCCACTGAGTGCCTTATTGTTGCTGTTTATGAAGGCACGCAATTAAGTGCTTCTGCTAACACACTAGATTCACTAACAGACGGCCTCATCATAAATATTGTTGAGCGCGGTGATATTAAAGGCAAAGTTGCTGATACTCTATTAATTAGCTATTTAACAAAAACAGAAATTAAACGTGTTTTGTTAGTTGGCTTAGGTGATAAAAATAAATTAAGCGCTAAAGACTTTCGCAAAGCCATCAACAGCGCAGCAAAAACATTAGCAGCAAGCTCTATTAGTAATGCCACTTGCTGCTTAACTGAAAATAAAGTTAGCAATCAAGATCGCACATGGAATGCGCGCCAAATTGTAGAATCCTTTGATGCCAGCCTCTATCGAGCTGATAGTTGCAAAAGTGAGCCTGCGGATAAAGCGGCTTTAACACAGCTTAGCTTATGCCAAATTGATGATAGCGATGCAGTACAAACAGGTATCAAGCAAGGACTTGCTATTGCGCAAGGCGTATCACTTGCAAAACATGCTTCTGATTTACCTGGTAATTATTGCACTCCAAGCTATCTTGCAGAGCAAGCATTGGAAATTGCCAAAAATCACGCAAGCATTAGCACGACAATTTTAGAAGAGTCCGATATGCTCGAATTAGGTATGGGCTCTTTTTTATCGGTTAGCCGTGGTAGCCGCCAGCCAGCAAAACTAATTACTTTAGAATATAACGGCGCAGGAAAAGATGACAAGCCTATCGTATTCGTTGGTAAAGGTCTTACTTTTGATGCAGGAGGTATTTCACTTAAACCAGGCTCTGGCATGGATGAAATGAAATACGATATGTGTGGTAGTGCGGCTGTATTAGGAACATTACAAGCTGCTGCTGAATTAAATTTACCGATTAATGTCGTTGGCATTATCCCCTCTTCTGAAAATATGCCTGATGGCGATGCAAACAAGCCTGGCGATATTGTCACTAGCATGGCAGGTCTTACCATTGAAATTTTAAATACCGATGCAGAAGGTCGTTTAATTTTATGTGATGCCCTCACCTACGCTAAAAAATTCAATCCTGATGTAGTGATTGATTTAGCAACATTAACAGGCGCTTGCATGGTTGCACTAGGGCAAATTAATACCGGCTTAATGGGTAATGATGATGCGCTTTGTGCTGAGCTAACTGCGGCTAGCACCGATGCTTTAGATAAAGTATGGCGCTTACCTTTAGATGAAGAATATCAAGAGCAGTTAAAATCTAATTTTGCAGATTTGGCTAATATTGGCGGTCGTTTTGGCGGCGCTATTACAGCGGGTTGTTTCTTATCCCGCTTTACTGAAGACTACCAATGGGCGCATTTAGATATTGCTGGAACGGCATGGAAAAGTGGCGACGCTAAAGGAGCAACAGGTCGCCCTGTTCCTCTTTTAGTACAATACTTATTAAATCGCGCGAATGCTGCCTAAGGTTAACTTTTATATTTTGTCGTCCCAATCTGAACAGGGGCGACATAGCTTTGCTTGCAAACTTGCAGAGAAAGCGTTTCGCTTAGGGTTTAAATGCTATATTTCGGCTGATAATCAAGGGCAAGCAGAGCGTTTAGACCGTTTATTATGGACATTCAGAGCCAATAGCTTTGTCCCGCATGTTATTTACTCCGATAGTTTGCCAAATTTAGCTAATGCCGTAATCATTGGCACCCAGCAAGCACCAGAACAATGGCAACATACATACATTAACTTATCGACCACTTTGCCGCATAACATAGAGAAATCTACACAAATTTTTGAGCTATTAGATAACGATGAAACACAAAAGCAAGCCGGACGACAACGTTATCGCCAATATCAAGCTTTAGGTATTAATATTAATACCCATAAGATGTAAAACCCATACCCCTTAACTTCTTTTAATTAAAATATCCCCATGGAAAAAATCTACGACCCCTCTACCCTAGAACAACGCTGGTACAACACATGGGAAGAAAAGGACTACTTCGCGCCAAGTGGTGAAGGTGAATCTTTTTGTATTATGATTCCTCCACCGAATGTCACTGGTAGTTTGCACATGGGTCATGCCTTTCAAGATACCATTATGGATGCGCTGACACGCTACCATCGCATGAAAGGTAAAAATACTTTATGGCAGGCAGGAACTGACCATGCAGGTATTGCCACGCAAATGGTGGTTGAGCGTTTAATTAATAAAGAAGGTAAAACACGCCATGATTATGGGCGTGAAAAATTTATCGAGCGCATTTGGGACTGGAAAGAAGAATCAGGCGGCACCATTACTAAACAACTACGTCGTATGGGTGCATCTTTAGACTGGAAAAATGAACGTTTCACCATGGATGACGGTATGTCTGAAGCGGTACAAGAAGTGTTTGTTAGTCTGTATGAAGAAGGCTTAATTTACCGCGGTAAACGTCTAGTCAACTGGGATCCTGTTTTACATACTGCTGTTTCTGATTTAGAAGTATTGTCCGAAGAAGAAAACGGCTCTATGTGGCACATGCGCTATCCATTAGCCAATGGCGAGGGACATTTAATCGTTGCAACCACTCGCCCTGAAACTATGTTAGGTGATGCGGCTGTTGCAATTCACCCTTCTGATGAACGCTATCAACATCTTTTAGGTCAATTTATTAAATTGCCTTTAACAGGTCGTTTAATTCCCATTATTGCCGATGATTATGTTGACCCTGAATTTGGTACAGGTTGTGTAAAAATAACCCCTGCACATGATTTTAATGATTATGAAGTTTGGACGCGTCATAAAGAGTCTTCCGCAATTCAAGACCAAATTCATGGCGGTTTAATCAACATTCTTAGCAAAGATGCGGCGATACGTGATCATGAAGAAGATGAAGTTGCCTTTATCCCCGAAAAATATATCGGTTTAGATCGTGTTGCAGCACGTAAACAAATCGTAGCAGATTTAGATGCGCTAGGCTTATTAGAAAAAATTGAAGATCATAAATTAATGGTGCCTCGTGGTGATCGATCTGGCAGTATTATTGAGCCTTTATTAACCGACCAATGGTATGTAAAAGTAGCACCGCTGGCTGGCCCTGCGATTGAAGCCGTTGAAAGCGGTGAAATTCAGTTTGTGCCTGATAACTGGAAAAATACTTATTACAAATGGATGAATAACATCCAAGATTGGTGTATTTCACGTCAAATCTGGTGGGGACATCGCATCCCTGCTTGGTATGATGAAGAAGGTGGTGTTTATGTCGGGCGCACTGAAGCTAAAGTGCGTGAAAAACATAATCTATCCGCTGATTTTGTCTTAAAACAAGACGAAGATGTACTCGACACTTGGTTCTCTTCTGCCCTTTGGCCTTTTTCTACTTTAGGCTGGCCTGAGAAAACACCTGAATTAGCCCAACATTATCCAACCAGTGTTTTAGTCACTGGCTTTGATATTATTTTCTTCTGGGTTGCTCGTATGATTATGATGGGCAAGAAATTCATGGGCGAAGTGCCGTTTAATAAGATTTACATTCATGGTTTAGTGCGCGATGCGGCTGGGCAAAAAATGTCTAAATCTAAAGGTAATGTCTTAGATCCGATTGATTTAATTGACGGAATTACATTAGAAGATTTAGTAACAAAGCGTGTCAAAGGTATGATGCAACCGCATTTAGCGGAGAAAATTGAAAAAGCAACACGTAAAGAGTTCCCAGATGGTATTCCTTCTTATGGTACGGATGCACTGCGCTTTACCTTTGCTTCACTGGCTTCAACAGGGCGCGATATTCGTTTAGATGCAGGTCGTATTGATGGCTACCGTAATTTCTGTAATAAACTATGGAATGCTGCGCGTTTTGTCTTAATGAACACTGAAGATCAGGACTGTGGTTTAAAAGGCGGGGAAATTACTTATAGCCAAGCCGATAAATGGATTCTATCTCGCTTTAACCAAGTAGCAGCCTCCACTAGCGATGCAATCGAAAATTACCGTTTCGACCATGCAGCACAAGAAATCTACGATTTCACTTGGAATGAATATTGTGATTGGTATTTAGAGCTATCTAAAATTTCTTTGCAATCTGATGATGCGGCACTGCAGCGTGGAACACGCCAAACACTATTAAAAGTACTTGAGTCTATTTTACGTTTAGCGCATCCAATTATGCCGTTTATTACTGAAGAAATATGGCAACGTGTTGCACCATTAGCAGGAATCCAAGCCGATACCATTATGCTACAGGCTTATCCTGAATTTAATGCCGATGAAATCGATGAAGACGCTATGGCTGCGATTGAGTGGACCAAGCAATTTATCTTAGGTATTCGCCGTATTCGTGGAGAAATGAATATTCCACCTAGCAAACCATTGCCGGTTTTATTAGAAAATATGAGTGCTAATGATAAAAAACAATTACCACAAGCCGATATCTACCTGCAAAAATTTGGCCGTATTGAGTCGATTACTTGCTTAAATGCTGAGGATAAAGCACCAGAATCAGCAATTGCTTTAGTTGGTGAAATGCGTATTTTGATCCCGATGGCGGGATTAATCGACAAAGAAGCAGAAGTTGCACGATTAAATAAAGAAATCCTAAAATTAGAAAAGGACTTACCTCGCATTGAAGGCAAGCTTAACAACCCTAAATTTGTGGATAAAGCTCCTGCAGCAGTTATTGATAAAGAAAAAGAAAAACTAGCAAGCATCCAAAGCTCATTGATTAACTTCAATGAACAGTTAGTTAAAATTAAAGCACTTTAACCTTTCTAAACTAGCTTACCTTTTTAAATCTTAGCCTAAAATGATAGATACAGAACCAACTAGCCTTGAATCATGGACTCATACTCTACATGATCGAGAAATGCCTATTTTTTCTAGCACGACGCAGAAAATTCAAGCACTGATCAATGAAGATAAAAAAAGCGCGTCAGATTTAGCCAATATCATCATGCACGACCCGAATTTAAGCGCGAAAGTGCTTAAAATCAGTAATACCATTTACTACAACCTTTCCAGCAGAAAAATGCTAACAATAACCCGCGCAATTATTGTTTTAGGCTTTGCTGTTATTAAAGTGATGTGTCAACACTTTTATGGACACAAAATTAAGCTGCTTTTAGCGACATTTCGTAATCAGCAGGTGACTTGTAATCATTCGCTGAATGACGTCGTTTACGGTTATAAAAAACCTCGATATATTCA
>JAJJBE010000127.1 GCA_020996635.1 Bathymodiolus brooksi methanotrophic gill symbiont | reverse complement strand
GGAATAATAAATATTTTGCAACGGCTAAGGAATTTCGACATCAAATAAATCATTTTTTTGATCGGACATTACCTAGTATTGCCGACTCTTTAAACGAAAGAATTAACGATAATTTTCAGGTGTTAAGCTCTGCATCTTGATTTCGTTTGGGTATACGCAGCAGAAAGTGTCTGAATTAGGTCCTAAAAATCCGCGTTTTTTATTAGCTGACAATGAATTGTTAACGCTGTTTTCGGGCTTAATGCTTGTCGCTTATACAGAGCATGCAAATTTAGGTTTGCTTGATAAAGGCGTAAGATAATGAGGCGCAGTTTATCGGGCGCAAGCGTTGATAATAAAATCTTTGATGAGAAAGAGATGATAGAAAATTTAACACCACAGCAATCTTGGGATTTAATGTCGGCTGAGACCAGCGCCATTATGGTCGATGTACGTACTAAGATGGAGCATACCTTTTTGGGTCGGCCATTAAATGCAGTACATGTGCCATGGAAAGAATCGCCTGAATGGGTTTTAAATGCTGATTTTATCAATCAAGTGGAACAAGTCGCTAAAGATAAATCAGCGCCTGTTTTATTGTTGTGTCGTAGTGGAGTGCGCTCACTAGAAGCAGCAAATGCTTTAGAGAAAGCAGGTTACAGCCATTTAATTAATATTTTAGATGGCTTTGAAGGCGCGTTGGATGACAGTAAACACCGCGGAGATATTAGTGGTTGGCGTTTTAGCCAATTACCTTGGGAGCAATCCTAGTTTTTTAAAACAAATATAGTTCGAGTCTGCCAAGGAAGGCAGCTGGTAAACCTTTTTTAAAATGTTACATCAACCTTAGATAAATATAGTGATAGAAAAATTAAGAAATATAGCAATCATTGCCCACGTTGATCATGGTAAGACAACTCTTGTTGATAAGTTATTAGAGCAATCTGGTACTTTTGCAGAGCATGAGAAAACTTCTGAAAGAATGATGGATTCTAACGATCTTGAAAAAGAGCGTGGCATTACTATTCTGGCAAAAAACACAGCGATTGATTGGAATGGCTATCATATTAATATTGTCGATACACCAGGACATGCTGACTTTGGTGGTGAAGTTGAGCGTGTATTATCGATGGTAGATTCTGTTTTACTATTAGTTGATGCAGTTGATGGCCCTATGCCACAAACACGTTTTGTAACGCAAAAAGCATTTACACTAGGTTTAAAGCCAATTGTTGTTATTAATAAAATTGATCGTCCAGGCGCACGCCCTGATTGGGTTGTTGACCAGACTTTTGATTTATTCGATAATTTAGGCGCAACTGACGAACAGTTAGATTTCCCTATTATTTATGCATCAGCGATTAATGGTTATGCAGGATTAGAGGAAGATGTATCGGGCGGAGATATGACACCTCTTTTCCAAACGGTTGTTGATAAAGTAGCGCCTCCAGCTGTTGATGTAGACGCACCTTTTCAAATGCAAGTGATTAGCTTGGATTACAACTCTTACGTGGGTTTAATCGGTATTGGGCGTATTCAGCGCGGTACCGTTAAACGTAATATGCCTTTAACTTTAATTGATTCTGAAGGTAAAACACGTAATGGCCGTATGCTGAAATTATATGGTTTCAGTGGTTTAGAGCGTATTGAAGTTGAAATAGCGCAAGCGGGAGATATTATCGCTTTCTGTGGAATTGAGAACTTACAAATCTCAGAAACATTATGTGACCCATCGGATGTTGTAGCATTACCTGCATTAAGCATTGATGAGCCAACAGTGAGCATGACTTTCCAAGTAAACAATTCACCGTTTGCGGGTAAAGAAGGTAAATTTATTACCACGCGCCAAATTAGTGATCGTTTAGATAAAGAGTTACAACACAACGTTGCTTTGCGTGTTGAGCCAACGGAAGATCCTGACAAATTTAAAGTATCAGGGCGTGGTGAGTTACATTTATCAGTTTTAATTGAGAACATGCGCCGTGAAGGCTTTGAGATGGGTGTTTCTCGTCCACAAGTGATCATTAAAGAAATTGATGGTGTTAAGTCAGAACCTTTTGAATATGTCACCATTGAAGTAGAAGAAGAGCATCAAGGTACGATCATGGAAAAACTAGGTGACCGTAAAGGTGACTTAAAAGATATGGTTCCAGATGGTAAAGGCCGTATTCGTTTAGAGTACATTGTACCTTCACGTGGTTTATTAGGTTTTCAAACAGAATTCCTAACAGCGACTTCAGGTTCAGGTTTGTTTTATCATGTATTTGATCATTACGGCCCTGTCAAAGAAGGGACAGTTGGTAACCGTATTCGTGGTGTTTTGGTTTCTATGTCTAAAGGTAAAGCGGTTGATTACTCTTTATACCCATTACAAGCGCGTGGTGAGTTATTAGTTGTCAATGGTGATGAAGTTTATGAAGGCCAATTAGTGGGTATTCATTCTCGTACCAATGATTTAGTGGTTAATCCAACTAAGCCTAAGCCATTAACAAACGTTCGCGCATCAGGAACTGATGAAAGTTTAACTTGTGCAAGAATTCAAAAAATGACCCTAGAGCAATCTTTAGAGTTTATTTCGGATGATGAACTAGTTGAGGTAACACCTAAATCTATTCGTCTGCGTAAGATTTTATTAACTGAAGTTGCGCGTAAACGTAAGAAATAGCTTAAATAAAGAGCAAGCTTCCTTAGGGGGATTGCTTTTTATGGGAAGTGAATTACTATGGAGTTTGAATGGAATTTGCAAAAATCAGAAGCTAATCTTATAAAGCATAAGGTTTCTTTTGAGGGAGCAACAAGTGTTTTTGGTTGTGCTTTATCTTTTACTTTCCCTGATAGGCATCACTCCATTCAAGAACAACGGTATTTGATTATTGGTTTATCTCAAGAAAATAGAATTTTAGTTATTTCTCATGTGTATCGAGCTAATGAGTCTATTCGATTAATTAGTGCTAGATTAGCAACAAAAAAGGAGCAAAAATTTTATGAGTCAGGACAATAGTGATGATTTGCAACACGAGTATGATTTTTCTAAGATGCCTGAAGGTGTTCGTGGGAGGTATGCAAAGGAATACCAGAAGGATGCTAGATTAGTTTTATTGGATCCTGATGTTGCTGAAATATTCCCAAGCACCAAATCCGTTAATGATGCATTAAGAGCATTATCTAAGATAATCCAACAACATGAACATGCGGCTTAATTAACTTAAGTCTGTTTGTTTCCTATTTTTAAATTATTTAAAACATGACAGATAGAATTGTAAGTGTTGAGCGCAACACGCTAGAAACTAAAATCCGTATTACAATTAACCTTGATGGCACGGGCAAAGCTAACTTTGAAACGGGCGTGCCATTTTTAGACCATATGCTAGATCAAATAGCGCGTCATGGCATGATTGATATGGATGTTTATTGTGATGGTGATTTAAAAATTGATGATCATCATACGGTTGAAGATATTGGAATTACTTTAGGGCAAGCTTTTGCTCAAGCAGTGGGCAATAAAAAAGGCCTGTATCGTTATGGTCATGCTTATGTGCCATTGGATGAGGCTTTATCACGTGTCGTGATTGATTTCTCAGGCCGCCCAGGCTTGTATTACGAGGTAGATTTTCCTCGTGAAATGATTGGTAGTTTTGATGTGGATTTATTTCGTGAATTCTTCCAAGGTTTTGTTAATTATGCAGGCGTTTCTTTGCATATAGACAGTCTAAAAGGGCGTAATGCACATCATATTGCTGAAACAGTTTTTAAAGCCTTTGGACGTGCTGTACGTATGGCATTAACCGAAGATCCTCGGATGGCAGGTATTATGCCGTCCACTAAAGGCGTTTTATAAGTATTCCAATAATTTCATCTATATTTTCGTAGGATGAGTAGAGCGTTTTTTACGAAACTCACCGCATTACTTAGATTATGAAAATTTTTTGGAAAATCAATATAAATGCATTCTTTCTCACCACTTTACTTATAACTAATGTCATCCGTAGCCGTTATTGATTATGGCATGGGGAATTTACACTCCATTGCTAAAGCTTTACAACATGCAGCACCTGAAGTAACCGTTCTGGTTGTCTCTGATAAACAGTCTATTTTAGCCGCAGACCGCGTTGTCTTGCCGGGTGTGGGGGCAATGCGAGAATGCATGGCTGCTTTGCAGGAAAATGAATTAATCGATGTTATTTCTATCGTGGCAAAAAATAAGCCTTTTCTAGGGGTTTGCTTAGGTATGCAGGCATTATTAACGTCGAGTGAAGAAAATGGTGGTATTGAAAGCCTGAATTTAATTCCTGGTTCGGTAAAGCATTTTGCCAATGGCTTGTTGGATGCAAAAGGTGAACGCTTAAAAATTCCGCATGTGGGCTGGAATCAAATGCATCAACATGAGCACCCGTTATGGGCTAATATTCCACAAAATAGTCATTTTTATTTTGTACATAGCTACTTTGCGCAGCCTGATAATAATCAACATATTGCAGCAAGCACTGAATATCCTAATGAGTTTGCCTGTGCCATTGCTAAAGATAATATTTTTGCCACACAGTTTCACCCTGAAAAGAGCCATACAGCTGGCTTGCAGTTATTAAGTAACTTTTTACGTTGGGATGGTCAAGCGTAGCCGCTTCGGTGGTCACTCTTAATGAGGCGTTGAATGGATATTGACTATACTCCTTTAGAAAAAGTCATTAACCAGCTGGAAATAAGCTTACAGTATGCTAATTCTGAAATGGCTAAACAGGATTCAGGGCTATTTGAACAATTAAGAAACTTGGTTATTCAATGTTTTGGGTTTACTTATGAGCTAAGTCATAAGATGTTAAGGCGCTATATAGAATTCAATGCAGCCAGTGCAGATGCGCTGGATATTCAATCATTTCAGAACTTAATTAGAGCGGGGAGTGAGCAAGGATTACTGCGTTCTGATTGGCGAAAATGGAAAGAATACCGGCAAGCAAGAAATGAAAGTAGCCATACTTATGATCTAGATAAGGCTGAGCAGGTTTATTTAATTACGCCAGATTTTTTAGTAGAAGCAAAATACTTGTACCACCGCTGAAAATCAGGGAAACGGAGCGCAGCGAAGTGATGATTTTTAGTCCGCAGTAGGCGACAGGGAAATTCGCCAATCCGAAGTGAACTGGTCAGTTCGCTCAGGAGGCAAGTAGTTATCCCGACAGCCGTCAAGTCATTTGAGGTAGACTTAACGAAGCAGTGTTTTTTGCGTAGTTGAGTTGGACGCAGGACGAACTGGGGCTCCCATAAATCGCTCCGTGCTGAATGAAGATTGGCGATAGGACACCCCAATGTTTCATGAAGTAGGAATGGCGCGCCTACAGTTAGTTCGATAACTGAGATAAGTATGGATTATTTGGCAGTAAAAGCTGTTTTAGACATTAAGCCTGAAGACTGGCAGGTCGTTAGTCGCATATTAGCTAAGTTAGTGCCTAATTATGCTGTCTGGGCATTTGGCTCGCGTGTTAATGGGCGGGCAAAAAAGTACTCTGATTTAGATATAGCTGTTTTATCTGACAAACCCTTGTCATTATATGACTACGCAACATTGAAAGAAGCTTTTGATGAGTCTGACTTGCCGTACAGAGTTGATATTGTGGATTGGGCCGCAGTCACGGAGACATTTCAGGCTATTATTCAAAAAAACAAAATAACTATTCAGCCTAAAGTTCTTTAGGAGCGGGCATGGAATAACTGTGTTTTATATGCCGAAAATTGTAGAATTGAATTTAAGATTGTGGCAGGGCCTCCATATTTCATGAAGCAGAGCAACTAGCAAAGAATCATGTAAAAATAAGAGTAGGGACAAACTATTACAGCTCCCATTTAAATAAACTTGTCTATTTTCGATAGTTGAAAATACTGTAATCCACTTAAATGGGAACGGTAATATCTTGCTACTAGCTTGAATCTATTTATATTAGCTTCGCTAATAAATAATCTGTAAAAATACGTAACTGTTGTAACTGGGGGCTGTATGGCACTAATAGACGAGCACAGTACCAGCGCTGATTCGCGGATAAAAAATGCTTTTGTGCGAGTAGTTCCAATACCTCTACATAATAGTGCTGGATAAGGAAATCACGAAATACCATCGCCAGCTGTGTTTTTTTTAGGCTTAAAGAAAATACTAAGGTCTGAATACTTTGCTCGCTTTCACCATCTGCCCATTGCTGTATTGCCTTAGCTAAGTGTCTTTCTGCCGCTTGATCTGAGCCAATCACAGCACTCAAATCCGCTCGGCAGCGCGGACAAGTGACTGCTTCTTTCAAGCGTGCATTACAGCAAGGGCAGCGCTCCATCAAGATTCCAAATAATAAATAATATCGGTTAACTGTGCGCTTGGCTCATCCAAGCCACTAATATCTTGCGCATCAATACAAGTAGTCATAGTTTCAATTAAATCTACCATATCCTCTTTATCTTCATCAGATACTTGCGCAAATAAGCCTTCAGCTTTGCTAATTAACTCACGAGCGACTGCAATTTCGGGTGCATCAGAAACAGCATCTACCTCTAAAGATTCTTCATCAATAATACGTGGATCTAGTTGTCCAAATAAAGAAGTAATACGTTGCTTAGCGGTATCTAATGACTCCCCTTCAAACTGAGATAAGGCATTTTTAATAGTAATTGATTTTTCTAATCCCGTTTCTTTTTCTGCTGCTGAGACATTTAAAATACCATTCAAATCTAAAGCTAAAGTCAACGTAATCACATTACCTGCGACAACATCAAGCAAGCCTTCAACTCTAAACTCGCCTATTTTGACATTATTCAACGCATCAGGATCTTCACCTTGATAAATACTTATTTCAACCGCATCTTGACCATCATAACTGGTTGCGAATGCTTCGGTTTTACGGTTAGGTAAAACACTATTTTTATGAATGACCGGCACAAACATAAACGGGTAAGGTTGGCCATCTAATACGCCGATAGCACTGGTTCCATAGGTATACGGCGTAACATCAACTAGCACCGTATCGACATCTTGGCCACTAATCATCGCGGCCTGTATTGCTGCTCCCATGGTAACGCATAAATCAGGATCGACTTCGCTATGCGGTTCAAAACCAAATTCATTAAACAAGCGTTCACGAACGCACGGCGTACGCGTAGAACCGCCCACTAGAATAACTTCATCTATATCCGATGCGGTTAATTTTGCACCTTTTAAAGCGATATGCGTGGCATCTATCGTCGCATTAATATAGTCTTCGATCATTTCCTCGTAAGCCATTCTAGATAGCTCAAGAGAAAGATGCACAGCCGCACCTTCATGCTCTAATAAATGCTCTTCATCAATTTGTGCATAAGGTTGATCAGACAATAAGAACTTTGCCTCTTCCGCTGCACGCGTAAGTCGCGCCATCGCTTTACTATGCTTGCGTACATCAACGCCATGGGTCTCTTGTATATGATCAATTAAATATTCGATAATTTGCTGATCAAAATCATCGCCACCGAGATGATTATCGCCATGACTCGAAAGAACCTCAACCACACCATCTTGCATATTAACGACAGAAACATCAAAAGTTCCACCGCCTAAATCATAAACAAGCACCTGTTTCGCTTCAGCTTGCATAGCACCATAAGCCAATGCCGCAGCCGTTGGCTCATTAATCATTCGCACGACTTCTAATCCAGCAATCTCACCCGCTTCATGAGTTGCTTGGCGCTGCGCATCAGAGAAATAAGCTGGCACGGTAATCACGGCTTTAGTGACTGCTTGACCTAGATATTGTTCCGCTATGCCTTTTAAACGCGTAAGAATAATCGCGGAAATCTCTTGTGGCGTATAAGCTTGGTCAGCTAAGACCACTTGCGACTCTTGCCCCATTAAACGCTTAATAGATTTAATGGTTCTCTCTGGATAAACCAAGTATTGATTGCGCGCCGTTTCACCGAGAATAAGCTGACCCGTATCATCAATCCCCACAAAAGAGGCCAACATTTTTTTGTCGCCATCCATAATAACGGTGACTTTGCCTTGCTCGACAATCGACACTTCTGAGTTGGTTGTTCCTAAATCTATACCAATAATAATTTCGCTCATGTGCTTACCCACGATTAATTTTGTTTACTTTAACTTCTGCTAAACGCAGTACCTGGTCTTTAAATAAAAAGCCAGTGCGTAATTCTTGTAACACAATGCCATTTTCTTGCATGGCATCCTGCTCCGTTTCTATCGCGCTCATAGTCACTGGATCAAGTCGCTTACCCACGCAATCAATTACTCGCACTTGATGCTCTGATAATGTTTGCTCAAAACGCTTCAAAGTCATCAGCTGTCCTTCTTTAAAGCGCTCAATAAAATGCACATCTTTCGGCCTAGACTTTTTAAACAAGCGATTTACTGGCTGATAATTTTGTAACACGGCTACCCCTGTATTTAAACGATCATACATATCGACCATTTGTAATAACATAGTACGCATCAGTTTCTCTTGCTGCTGTTCCAAGCGTTGGCCGTAGGCAAGTAATTCTGCTGCTAAGGTTTTATTGTCCTCTTGAACAGTCGTTAGCGCCGAGCTTAAGGTGTCTAAAGTGCTTTTAAATTGCCTTGCCTCTGCCTTTACTTCGGTTTTTAGGCCGGTCATTTCACTGAGTAAACTATTTAAGTCTGGTTGCGGCTGAGCTGCCAAAGAGTCAAGATTGTTCTGCTCTAAATATGTTTGGAAATCTTCCAATAATTCGTTTTTCTGTTCTTCTGTGCTCATTATTTTTCAGGGGTAGCAGTGGCATTTAAAAGCGTCGTTTCATCAATGCTAGCGCTTAATAGTTGATTGAAATATTCCGCACTAAGGTTTGCAGGCTGTTCAGTCTGTAATATTTGATCAACTAGAACGTCGAAACTTCTCTTCGGCAATGCAAATAAAGCATGACTTACGCGGCTTTTATGATCTTTAATTGCACTATAAGCATTGTGAATTAACTGAAATTTCTCTTGATCACGATCGGGGGGATTGTTTTTTACTTGTCGCAAATAGGCCTGTTTAATTTCAACATCATTTGCTATTGTTGTAACATCTAAGATTTCATAAGCTGTATTCATAACAGTACCCAATTAAAAAGGAAAAGAGCCAGTATTTTTACCGACACCGAAACACTTAAGTACATCATCAATACTAACATCAATATTAATACCTAATTTGTCGGCCGACTTAACAACCATCAGCGCAGAAAATAACTCAGGGTCTTCCATAATAGCCATCATAATATTTTGGTTATTGCCAACAGATTGCATCAAATCAATAGCTACCTGCTCAATACTCGTCTTTTTAGATAAGGACTCAATGGTTTTGTTCAGTTTAATCAATACTTCATCAGGGATATGAGAAAATAATGCGTCCATACGATTGAGCTCATCGTCCTCCTCTTCATCTATACCAAATAAACTGTCAAGAAAGCTCATACTACTCTGCGGATGCACTTGATAATACCGGTCTAGCAGTTTTTCCAGCAACATACCGGCCTGGAAATCCTTATTCTGCATCGCTTGCTCATGATAATACTGCAAACTCATCACCTCCCTAAACGTACAGTCTTCAGGCTGACCATTATTGCCCGAATAAACGCGATAATATAGCCAAATAGGTTTTTTCCATTTAGCAAAAGCGAGTTTGGCACAATGGCGTAATAGCTCAAAATGTTGGAGCTTTTCTAATATTTTGCATAATCTAAGTAAAGTAGGTTCTGCAAAATCCTGGCTTGTTAGGGATTTTTTCAGTGGCGCTTTCACTTTTTCTAACGCCTTATGTATTTGTTCGTTATTATCAAACTCATTCATAAACTGCTCTAGCAGTTGCATAAACTGAGTGAATTCTGACTCCGAAAACAAATGATCTTTCGCTGGCGGCAAGGCACGTAAAATAGTAGCGACTGGCAAACCAACAGACAAGAGCTCCATGCTGGCATGAAAATGCATATTAACGGGATCTGCATGTAAGCGCTCTAAGGCAGCAACGATTAGTGGTAGGCCCTGCACTTTATCTTCGTTAGCAAAATAAAGCAGCGCGCGCATAAGCTGCGTTTGCCTAGCATAGGATTTACCAATATTTAATGCTTCCGCTGAGACAATTTCCTTTTCTACCAAACGATAAGATTTTTCATGCATCAAACGACGTGCATGCGCTAAATGGCTGGAAAACAAAGTCTGCTTGGCAAAAGTATTCAGTGGGTCGATTTTTAATATTTTCGTCGCATATTGACTGGCTTTCTTATACGTCTTATTGCGCGTTGCCTCTTGCGCTGCCTGCATGAGCACATCAATATCTTGTGGGAACTTTTCCAGCGTTTTAGTCAACCAAAGTTTATAATCCTTAGTCAGCCCTGCTTGCTGGTAATAACTCAAAATCTGCAGATAAATGTCGCGATCCTCAGCATCATATTGCAAACTTTCAATCAATAATTCTGTTTGCTCAGCAGGCTCTTCTCGCTTACTGAGATGCCGTAATATCAGCGCTATTTTTAAACCGTTCTCCTCAGCACGTTGACCAATTAACTCGTTAATACAAAGGCGCCAATAATAGTCCGCATTGTAAGTATCCCCTTCCTGCTCGCACAATAAAGCCTTAATACGATTCTCTTCGAACTCATCAGCTGCACCAAAACTCTTTTTAAAGTCTTTATGACCTGCGGGGTAACTAGCCAAAATCTGCTGACAATAATCTTTCGCTAGTTCTGTACCGCATAGAGATTGATACTGAATCGCCATATTAAACTTTACCTTATCTGATAAACGATCATGCTGACGTGTTAAGTGCTCCAGAAACTCAAGCTGACTTTTATTAAAACCTTTAATATTAGCAATAATATTGCGTTGCCTGTGATTAAGCTCAACTAGGCTTTTGCTAACTTCAGCACCGTCAAAAGTACTTACTAATAATAACCGAGCAAAGCCAGAATAAGCTGAATGCTCCGAAATCTTAGCTAACAGTGCCTGAGCCTGCTCTACTGAGTTTGGCAAAGCTATCAAAGCATTTAGCACAGTCCGTAAATCTCTAAAAGCCGAGCGATACGGTAATTGCTTTAAGCTTTTGTCTAGCTTTGTTTGATTATTATCTTGATAAGCCTGCAATGCCACTTTCACCAGCTGAAAGTGTGCGATAAAAGTAGAGTCTTGCGGCAAATCTAACGCGAATTCAGGGTATTCAGTCAGTGTTAACAAACCCAATACAGCCGCTAATTCGGGATACTCTTTATCTAGTTGCTGCGCTGATAATTGCTGAATATTTTCCTGAATGCCAACTTTATTTTTACTCAAAATCAGCCAAATAAGATATTGATCATACGCATCATAAGGCGCTTGTGTATGTTGGCGGTGATTCTCCCACAATACAACAGCTTCTTTAACCATACCTTTTGCTGCCAAAGCCGATGCACGCTGCACATAACAATAAGCTAGTTTCTTATGCCATTCACTACTATCAGAAGCTTGCAATAATTTCTTATAAAGTCCAATCGCCTCTTTATATTTACCAGCACTTAACTTCGCCTGAGCTTGCTGCTCAAGTATGTCTGGATCTGTTGGAGCAGCGGTATGTTTCTTTTTCATAAGCTTGTTACGAGAATTAAAATTAAATATTAGGGGGCTATAATCTATTCGGAGATAGCCGAAATAAATAGCCGTGTAAAAGTTAATTTTACACGGATCTACACGGTTGAATCAAAATTTAAAGCTCTATAACTAAACGAAATCAAGTTGCAATTGGAAATGTGATCTTTAGCCGCATAAAACATCTCATGCACATAGTAACGCGACTGAAGAGCTAACTTGGTAAGATGTAAATCGAGAACCTTCAGTGTTTAGGATGCGCTTCCCTAGTCAGCACATCCTATCAATATAAGCCAGAGGCATTAGAGAAGCTCTTCCTGTAAACGTTTATAAATCCCGCCAAAACTACCGTTGCTCATCATCAAAAAATGACTGTTTGGCGCGACTTCTTTTCTTAGTTCCTGGATGATTTCATCTATGGAGCTGCAAATCTGAATGTTATCCGAAAAATCGCTTAATTCACTTAAATTCCAAGTTAAGTTTTCAGGTTGATAAACCAGCGTGCGATCAGCAAGTGCTAATGAATTCGCCAATGCTTCACGGTGTATTCCCATGCGCATGGTATTAGATCGCGGCTCCATAACAGCAATAATTTTTTCTGTGCCTACATGTTTACGCAAGCCATCTAAAGTCATTTGTATTGCTGTGGGGTGGTGTGCGAAATCATCATATAAAGTCACGCCTTTGATTTTAGCGATCACTTCCATGCGGCGTTTTACATTTTTAAAGCGCTTTAGCGAGTCGATTGCATGTTCTGGTAGTATGCCGATATGGCGCGCTGCTGCAATGGCTGCGAGTGCATTTTGTACGTTATGTAAGCCTGTTAGACACCAGTCTAAAGTGCCGCATTCTTGTTTATCAAAAATTACACTAAAGTGACTACCATCTTCTTGCTTTAATTGTGCTTGCCAAAGGGAGTCTTCATTAATGGCGGTTTGTTGTGTTTCTGTCCAGCAGCCTAGTTTTAAAGTATCTTGGATATTGTCATCAGCCTTTGGCGCAATAATTAAACCATCACTTGGGATGGTTCTTATTAAATGATGAAATTGGCGTTTGATGGCATCGAGATCATCAAAAATATCGGCATGATCAAATTCTAGGTTATTTAAAATGGCTGTACGCGGGCGGTAGTGCACGAATTTTGAACGTTTATCAAAGAAAGCACAGTCATATTCATCGGCTTCAATGACAAAGAAATCGGTTTTACCTAAACGAGCGGAAAGGCCAAAGTTAACTGGAATGCCGCCAATCAAAAAGCCGGGCTGAAAACCATTATCTTCTAAAATCCACGCCAACATGCTGCTGGTAGTCGTTTTTCCATGCGTTCCAGCAACCGCCAGCACCCATTTGTCCTGTAAAACATAGTCAGAAAGCCACTGCGCCCCAGAGGTGTACTTTAAGCCTAGATTTAAAACCGCTTCAACTTCCTCATTGCCACGTGAAAGGGCATTGCCGATAATGACTAAGTCGGGTTTTATATCTAAATTGCGGGCTTTGTAGCCTTGCATTAACTGGATGCCTTGCTCTTCCAGTTGTGTGCTCATGGGGGGATAGGCGTTTTGGTCAGAGCCGCTAACCGTATGACCTTTCTCTCTGGCGATTAGTGCTAAGCCGCCCATAAATGTACCGCAGATACCTAGAATATGAATGTGCATAAAAGTCGATTAATTTTGTGGGGAGCTGTTTCTTGCGTGTTTTGCTAAGCGCCAGTGAATAAAGAATACCAGTGAGGTGACTAAGATAACGATTAGTGAGCGAATAATACTTCTTATGGCTGAGGCGTGGGCATAGCTAAGGTGTGATTTGCTTGATATGCGCTAGCTGTAGGCTATAGTTTTTTTAGGAATAAAAGGGGTTACGCCTTGTGCACTCTTCTGTGGGGTAGTCACTTCAGCAGGAAAGCTGTAAGGAATAGGTGAGTCTTGCATGAGTTGCGGGAAGGCTAATTCCGTTAGGCTATAGAGTAAAATGCCGCTAAAAATAGTTAAGCAAGCGGTTGAAATAAAACAAACAGAAAGGCCGTATATTTCAAGTAGTTGCTTATTCATATTAATCCCGCGTAAAAATTAAATCCCAAACCCCATGCCCTAGGCGTAAACCACGCTGCTCAAATTTGGTTAGTGGTCGATAATCAGGTCTAGGTGAATAGTCTTGCTTAGTATTTTGGTTATTAAAATGTGCGGCATCGACTAAGACTTTAAGCATGTGTTTTGCATAGTGTTCCCAATCCGTTGCTGCGTGAAAATAGCCTTTATGCGCTATTTTCTTGGCAATCAATGGCATAAAACTAGGGCGTACAATACGACGTTTATGGTGTTTGCGTTTATGCCAAGGGTCTGGAAAAAATAAGTGTATACCCGCTAGACTATGCTCAGGAATGCATTTTTCTAAAACTTCGATAGCATCATGATGATATACGCGGATATTGGTGATGCCTTCGCGTTTTATTTGCGCTAATAAATTACCCACACCTGGCGTATGAACTTCAATACCAATATAGTTATTATCAGGGTTTTCTAAGGCAGTTTTTGCTAAGCTTTCACCATTACCAAAGCCAATTTCTACAATAACAGGGGCGTCACGCCCAAATGCATTCACAAAATTGCAGCTTTGTTTTGGGTCTAGTGAAAATTGCTCACTCAATTTATCAAAGGCTTGCTTTTGGCCTATGGTCATACGCCCAACACGCAGAGCAAAGCTTTTGATGCGCGGGGCTTCTGCGCCTTCCTCTAATGCAGCCATTGCTATTATCCAATTAAGCCAGATAAAGGAGACGATGCTGAAGCAAAGCGTTTTTTAGGCATTCTGCCAGCAAGATAAGCTTCACGACCAGCTTGTATACCTTTTTTCATAGCAGAGGCCATCAACACTGGATTTTTAGCATCTGCAATGGCACTATTCATTAATACACCTGAACAACCTAATTCCATGGCGGCCGCAGCATCTGATGCTGTGCCAACACCTGCATCAATTAAGATAGGCACATTAGCATTTTCAATGATAGTTAATATATTGTAAGGATTACAAATACCTAAACCAGAACCAATAGGCGCAGCTAAAGGCATCACTGCAACACAGCCAATCTCTTCTAAGCGCTTAGCAATGATAGGGTCATCATTGGTATAGACCATGACATCAAAACCATCTTTAACGAGTAATTCAGCTGCACTTACAGTTTCTAAAATATGCGGTAATAAAGTTTTTTGGTCCGCTAAGACTTCTAATTTAACCAGCTTATGACCGCCTAATAATTCACGCGCTAAACGACAGGTACGGATGGCATCTTCGGCATTAAAGCATCCTGCAGTATTTGGCAGGATGGTGTATTTGTCCGGCGAGATAACATCTAACAAATTTGGTTCATCAGGGTTTTGCCCAATATTCGTACGGCGAATTGCGACGGTAACAATTTCAGCCCCACTCATTTCAATCGCTAAGCCTGTTTCTTCTAAATCTTTATATTTTCCTGTGCCGACTAATAAGCGAGACTGATATTCTTTGCCTGCCAATACAAAGCTATCATCTTGTCCGCCACCAATAGCTTGTACAACTTCTAACTGGTCTTCTGCATTAACCAGTGTTTGATCGTATTGATTAAAAGGTAAGATTTCTTTGTTTAGCTCAACTGCAATACGCTTATTTTCAAGCCCTAAAGCTTTAACAATATCCGCAATACTGGTATTTTCTGCATATTGCTGGGTTTCGCCATTGATGTAAATATTCATGTGTTGTATTCCAATTAGTCTTTAACAGTTCTTCTTTGTTGTACGGCAGAGGCTAGGTTTTTTAATACTTGTACCGTGTCATCCCAATCAATACAAGCATCGGTAATGCTTTGGCCGTAAGTTAATTCTTGGCCGGCAACAAGATCTTGGCGACCTGATTTTAAATGGCTTTCTATCATTACACCCATAATACGGTGCTCGCCAGTAGCAATTTGGCCAGCGACATCTTCTGCAACAATCGGTTGCCGGTGGCATTGTTTTAAGCTGTTTGCATGGCTTAAATCAATCATAATATTGGCTTTTAAGTTGCCATCTACCATACTAGTACCCACTTTGTTGACACTAACGGCATCGTAGTTAGGGCCGTCATTGCCACCACGTAAAATCATATGGACATCAGAATTACCCGTGGTAGAAAAGATGGCAGACATGCCTTCTTTGGTCACTGATAAAAAGTGATGTGGGTTCATAGCTGCTTTAATCGCATCAATAGCAATAGTGATACTACCATCTGTTGCATTTTTAAAACCAACAGGACAAGACAAGCCAGAGGCAAGCTCTCTGTGGCATTGGCTTTCTGTGGTTCTTGCGCCAATCGCACCCCATGCAATTAAATCAGAAACATATTGTGGGGTGATTAAATCTAAATACTCAGTTGCGGCGGGTATGCCTTGCTCATTTAAATCAATCAGTAATTTTCGGGCTATACTCAAGCCTTTATTGATGTTGAAACTACCGTCTAAGTCGGGATCATTAATGAGACCTTTCCAACCAACAGTAGTACGTGGTTTTTCAAAATAAACACGCATGACGATATGTAAATCATCTCTTAATTCTTCTTTGATGCTTTTTAGTCGCTTTGCGTATTCCAGTGCGGCTTTAGTATCATGAATAGAGCAGGGTCCAACGATAACTAATAAGCGATCATCTTTGTCATTTAAAATGTCATGAATGATTGTTCGGGAGTGAGCGGTTGTTTGTGAGGCTAGTTCTGTCGCAGGTAAGTATTTTTCAGCCTGGATAGGAGCCATTAGCTCTTTGGTCTCACGAATTCTTAAGTTATCAGTTTTACTTTGCATGGTGAATAAGGAAGTGGACTATTAATTAAAGTCAATTCGTCATTTTAACCTAAAATACTCATTAAGTGGGGATAAGTGGGGATGAGATGTAGTACAAGCAATTAGAATAGTGGTTTAAATAAGCACTATTTAACTTGGCTATCATTAAAGTGTCATGGTATGTATTCCTTGACGAAAGGTTATTTTTAAGATATTTTGGAAGGATTTTTTATTAATTAAAGCATGCTAAATCACATAAGATCATTTATGTGTTGTGTTTTAAGTTTTTGGGTAGTTCGAGTTAAGTAGCGTCAGCTGCATTTTTTGAATTTATTCTCGGTTTAAATTGTAGAGGAAGTAAGAGTGGAACTCAGCGGCGGACAGATTGTGGTTCAGTGCCTTAAAGATGAAGGTGTAGAATTTCTTTTTGGGTATCCAGGTGGTGCGGTATTGCATTTATATGATGCAATCTTCCATCAAGAAGATGTCAAACATATTTTAGTCAGGCATGAGCAGGCTGCAACCCATGCGGCAGATGCTTATGCGCGCGCAACAGGGAGACCGGGTGTCGTGTTAGTCACATCAGGGCCAGGTGCGACCAATGCAGTCACAGGTATTGCGACTGCCTATATGGACTCAATTCCTATGGTGATTATTTCTGGCCAAGTACCGACAGCGGTGATTGGTAGCGATGCTTTCCAAGAAGTAGATATGGTTGGAATTACACGCCCTTGTGTGAAGCATAATTTCTTGGTTAAAGACATTAAAGACATTGCTGAAACCATGAAAAAAGCGTTTTATGTTGCAACGACTGGTCGCTCAGGACCTGTGGTTATTGATATTCCTAAAGATATTACCGATCCCAATATAAAGATACCTTATAACTATCCGGATGCGATAGTTATGCGCTCTTATAACCCTGAGCCACAAGCTGATCTTGGAAAAGTTAAAGAAGCGGTTGATTTATTATTAAGCGCAAAACGCCCGGTTATTTATTCAGGTGGTGGCGTTGTTTTAGGTGAAGGTAGTGCAGAGTTAACAGAATTTACTCAACACTTAGGTTTTCCTACCACCCAAACCTTAATGGGGTTAGGTGCGTATCCTGCAACGGATAAACAATCTATTGGTATGTTGGGCATGCATGGAACGTATGAATCCAACCTAGCAATGCATGAAAGTGATGTCATTATTGCGATTGGCGTGCGTTTTGATGATCGTGTAACAGGAAAATTAGCTGAATTTTGTCCCCATGCAAAAATCATTCATATTGATATTGATCCTGCATCCATTTCTAAAACAGTCAAAGTTGATATTGCGATTGTCGGCAGTGTTAAACCTGTTTTAACTGAAATGCTACAGTTAATTAAAGCACACTCAGAGAAAAATTCAGCAGACGATTTAGCGAGCTGGTGGGCAAGAATTGAACAATGGCGATCAGTTAATTGTTTAGAGTTTGATCGCACTACTGATGAAATCAAGCCACAAGCGGTTGTTGAAGAAGTTTATAAAATAACTAAAGGTGAGGCTTACGTCACCTCAGATGTTGGGCAGCATCAAATGTATGCAGCGCAATTTTATCATTTTGATAAACCACGTCGCTGGATTAATTCAGGCGGCTTAGGCACCATGGGTTTTGGCTTGCCAGCAGCGATTGGTGTTAAATTAGCGCACCCTGAAGCAGAAGTGGTTTGTATTACGGGTGAAGCGAGTATACAAATGTGTATTCAAGAATTAGCAACCGCAGCGCAATACAATACGCCTATTAAGATTATTAACCTTAATAATCGTTATATGGGTATGGTTCGCCAGTGGCAGGAATTTGATTACGAAAGTCGTTATTCACAGTCTTATATGGATACTATTCCTGATTTTGTGAAATTAGCAGAAGCTTATGGCCATGTGGGTATTCGCGTGGAACACCCTGATGATTTACAGGGCGCATTAGAAAAAGCATTTGCATTAAAAGATCGCACCGTTTTTGTTGATGTACTGACAGATAGAACGGAAAATGTTTACCCGATGATTGAAGCAGGTAAAGGCCATCAAGATATGACCTTACGTGTTGCTCCAGGTACACCAATCAATAGGGAGTTAGCATAATGAGACATATTATTTCTATATTAATAGAAAATGAAGCGGGCGCATTGTCTCGTGTTGCGGGTTTATTCTCAGCGCGTGGATACAATATTGAATCTTTAACGGTTGCACCAACAGAAGATGAAACATTATCGCGGATGACTATTGTTACTCGTGGCAATGAAGATGTGATTGAGCAAATCACTAAGCAACTGAATAAATTAATTGATGTGGTTAAGTTAATTGATTTAGCGGAGATTCCTCATGTAGAGTGCGAGTTGATGCTGGTTAAGGTTGCCATTAACTTAGAATCACGTGAAGAAATTAAACGCTTAGTGGATATTTTTCGCGGAAAAGTGATTGATGTTAGCAGCAATAGTTATGTTATTGAAATGACGGGGGCTTCAGACAAATTAGATGCTTTTATTAAAGCATTAGATACAAAATGTATTATTGAAACGGTTCGCTCTGGCCCGACAAGTATGTCGCGCGGTGCGGATGGTTTACACCTATAAAAACTCTTAAATTTTAAAAAACAGGAAAACAGATGCAAGTTTATTACGACAAAGACGCAGACCTTAATATTATTAAAGGTAAAAAAGTTGCTATTATTGGTTACGGTTCACAAGGCCATGCACACGCAAACAACTTACAAGATTCTGGGGTTGATGTGATTGTTGGATTACGCACAAATTCTAGCTCTGTTGCTAAAGCGGAAGCACGTGGCTTAAAAGTAACAAATGTTGCTGATGCTGTTGCCAGTGCTGACATTGTTATGCTTTTAACGCCTGATGAATTTCAATCTCAACTTTATAAAGAAGAAATTGAGCCTAATATCAAACAAGGCGCTGCTTTAGCGTTTGCTCATGGTTTCGCCATTCTTTATAACCAAGTAAACCCTCGTGCTGATTTAGATGTCATCATGATTGCACCTAAAGCACCTGGCCATACAGTACGTTCTGAATTTACACGTGGTGGTGGTGTTCCTGATTTAATCGCTATTCACCAAGATGCATCAGGTAAAGCAAAAGAAATCTGCTTATCTTACGCGTCTGCCATTGGTGGTGGTCGTTCAGGTATTATTGAAACAACTTTCCGTGAAGAAACAGAAACTGACCTATTCGGTGAGCAAGCAGTACTTTGTGGTGGTGCAGTTGAGCTAGTTAAAATGGGCTTCGAAACATTAGTAGAAGCAGGTTACGAGCCAGAGATGGCTTACTTCGAATGTATGCACGAATTAAAATTGATCGTAGACTTAATGTTTGAAGGCGGCATCGCAAACATGAACTACTCAATCTCTAATAATGCAGAATACGGTGAGTATGTAACAGGCCCTAAAGTTATCAACGAAGAAAGTCGTTATGCAATGCGTGAAGCATTACAAAACATCCAAAATGGTGATTACGCGAAAAAATTCATTTTAGAAGGGTTGACTAACTACCCTGAAATGACTGCACGCCGTCGCATTAATGCAGAGCATCCAATTGAAGTAACAGGCGCGGAATTACGTGCAATGATGCCTTGGATCGCTGCAAATAAAATTGTTGATCAAGATAAAAACTAAGTTTTAGTTTTTTATTGTTACACAAAGAAAAGCCCATCAATGATGGGCTTTTTTTATGCCGGTTAAATAATTAATTTAACGGAACATATCCTTATTCGTTGCATAAGCCATTGCTGTTTTAGAATCGATTTTTCTTGAATCAACCATTTCTTTTAAGTTCTGGTCTAAAGTCTGCATACCATCACGGCGACCGGTTTGAATAGCCGAATACATTTGCGCTACTTTTGCTTCACGAATTAAATTTCGGATAGCCGGTGTTCCAACCATGATTTCATGAACAGCCATACGGCCGCCCCCGACTTTTTTCAATAAAGCTTGTGAAATAACCGCTTGAAGTGACTCTGATAGCATAGAACGAATCATATCTTTTTCAGCCGCTGGGAATACATCGATAATACGGTCAATGGTTTTTGCAGCAGATGAAGTATGTAGAGTACCAAAAACTAAATGACCTGTTTCAGCCGCAGTCAGGGCTAAGCGTATGGTTTCTAAATCACGTAACTCACCCACTAGGATAATATCAGGATCTTCACGCAGCGCAGAACGTAAAGCCTCATTAAAACCTAAGGTATCACGGTGGACTTCACGTTGGTTAATCAAACATTTTTGGCTGGTATGCACAAACTCGATAGGATCTTCTACCGTTAAAATGTGTTCATAGCGGGTTTTATTAATGTGATCAATCATTGCCGCAAGGGTGGTTGACTTACCAGAACCCGTTGGCCCTGTTACCAACACTAAGCCCCGCTTTTTTTCTGTTAGTTCAGCAAAAAACTTAGGTGCATTTAAGTCTTCTAGTGACAAAATTTCAGAAGGAATGGTTCTGAAAACAGCACCTGCACCACGTTGTTGATTAAATGCATTAACACGAAAGCGAGCAACACCAGGCAACTCAAAAGAGAAATCAGTTTCTAAAAACTCTTCATAATCTTTACGCTGCTTATCATTCATAATGTCATAAATCAGCGCATGAATTTCTTTATGATCAAAAGGATCAATATTAACACGACGAATTTCACCATCAACTCGCATCATCGGTGGTAAATCAGCCGATAAATGTAAATCAGATGCACCACTTTTTTCAGCAAATTGAAGTAACTCAGCAATATCCATAATAGCCCTTAAGAAAAATAAGAAAACACTATTTATACCTTAGCTGAGGTATTAGGACAATATAGAAAAGGAATAATTTAAAATTTTATCGAATGATTAAGGTATCAGTCACAAACCCAAAATAGATTTTGCAGAGTTACTTTAATTTGTATCAGGACTGGTGTTTAATAAAGGCATTAAATAACTAATACCCCCTTTTTTGATGCCTCGTATTGCCTTAAACCTAAATGCTATTAATTCAGATATTCGCTTAGCCGAATCTAATGCAGGACGTGAAGCTAATTCAGTACAGCTTTTAGCCGTGAGTAAAACAAAACCGAGCGCGGATATAATTGAAGCGTATCAAGCAGGACAGCGACATTTTGGTGAAAATTACCTACAAGAAGCACTGACTAAACAAAAAGAACTCAGTCATTACCAAATTATATGGCATTTTATAGGGCCGATTCAGTCTAATAAAACCAAGCAAATCGCTGAAAATTTCTCATGGGTACATAGCATTGACCGCCTTAAAATCGCGCAAAGGCTAAGTGATCAGCGGCCAGAGTCATTAGCGCCACTTAATATTTGTCTACAAGTTAATATCAGCCAAGAGCAAAGCAAAGCAGGTATTACTTTATCGGAATTGCCTAATATGATTGAACAAATAGAAAGCTTATCGCGTATTAAATTACGCGGTGTGATGGCTATTCCTGAGCCAGCACAAGACTATGAGCAACAAAGAAAGCCTTATCGACAGCTCCAACAAGCAATAAAGGCACTTAATAAGCCTGAGCTAGATACCTTTTCATTTGGAATGACGGGTGATTTAAAAGCGGCGATTAAAGAGGGTGCAACCATTGTGCGTATTGGAGCTGCATTGTTTGGCAAGAGAGGTTAACTCTTTCGACCAATCAACCTAAAGCCCTAAATCATCTAAAGGGCTAACAACCCCTTCGCCGCCTTGGTTAAGAACGTGAGTATAAATCATGGTTGTTTCTAATTCGCTATGGCCTAAAAGAGCTTGAATAGTACGAATATCCGTTCCACGCTGTAATAAATGTGTCGCAAAACTGTGCCGAAAAGTATGCGAACTAACACGTTTAGCAATTCCCAAACGCTTTACTACAAGCTTAATCGCCTTATTAATAACGGAATGATCAATATGATGGCGACGTTGAATGCCAGAGCGTGGGTCTACCGCTATACTTCTGGAAGGAAATACATACTGCCAACCCCATTCTTTATCAGCATTTTTATATTTCCTTGATAGTGCATAGGGTAAATAAACCGAGCCATAACCAGCTTTCAAGTCTTCATCATGAATCAACTTAACACGTTGCAAGTGGCTTTTAAGAGATGGCATTAATTGAGCAGAAAAAGTGGTCACTCGATCCTTATTGCCTTTCCCTGAGCGCACAGTAATTTGTTTGAAATCATAATCAACATCTTGAACGCGTAAGCGAGAAGCTTCACTAATTCTTAAGCCACTGCCATAAAGCAATTTAACAAATAACTGTGGCACACCCTCAAGTAGAGTAATGACTTGTTTAACCTCATCCTGAGTTAAAACAACTGGAATTTTACGCTCTTTAGTTGAGCGTATTGCATCTACCTTATATTCCAGAGGCGCATTGAGTACTTGCTTATATAAAAATACCAAAGCATTCATTGCTTGGTTTTGGGTAGAAATCGCTACATTACGCTGGGTTGCCAAGTAGCTAAGAAACTCTTCAACCTTCAGTTCTGGCTGAACGGCAAGTTCATTTTTATTCTGCATTTTGTGAAACTTTATATACTGACGAATCCAGTCACAATAAGTTTTTTCAGTGCTAATTGCATAATGTTTAACACGCAAGACCTGTTGCACATGATCCATGAGTTTACGATTATCAGAGCTTGACATAATATTACCTAGTGGATAAACTAAGCTAATAAATATTAAAGCAATTTAGCCTGATTTACCAGTTAATATCGAATTATGCAGTTTGTTTGCCTTCCTATTAGAAAAATAGAGCTAATTTGAGCTTTAATTTAAATAGGAAGGAAAAGTGAGTTGGTATTGAGCAGGTAGGGCGAAGTTACTTTAGAAGTAATAGTTATTGAGGAACTGGAGCTGCGCTCCAGTTCCTCAATAACACCGCGGTGACTGGTGCCCAGTCGAAAGCTCAGTTATTAAGGATCTGTCGCATGGCTCCAGAACCTAAATAACTAAGCGTTCGACTGGCATGTTTGCCTTGGTAATCGTCCGTGCTCGCACTCCATTACCAAGGCAAACACGCCAGTCACCGCGGTGTTATGTTTCAGCTGTGTAATAAAATAAAAGGGAATATATGAAAGTTAGATTTTTGGGGTTAGGATTAAATTCTGGTGATGGAGCACATGGAATCACAAAATAATACAAGTTCTAATTTTAGAGATTATAAAAGATTTTGTTATGTAAAAGACCTTGAAAATGAAAAGTATATAGCTGGTTTGTTTGTTACCATAAAAGACCAAAGAAAGTTCTGTGAATTAAAAAACAATGATGGCAAACTAAAAGTAAAAGTTAATACACTTGATGCAAATAGCAATTTAATGGACTTTAACTTTTTCATTATTAATATTGAAAATGGGTTGTGTTTATATCAACATTATCATAATTCTTGTAGCCCAAACCAGTTCGGATATTTCTTACATCAAAAATTCAGAGAGTTTCAAGAAAAACTATGTCAAAGTGAAAAAGATTCAAAAAGTAATTTAACGAATAAGCAAGAAAAACTGATAAATAAAAATTATAAAAAAGGGTTAACTTGGGAGCTAATGGTTAGACCTGAAAAAATTGGTGATCTTCTGAATGAACTTGATACCATTCGTGCATTTGAAATAGACTTTTTTCACTTAAAAGCTGATGATTCAGAATTTAAACCACTATCTAACTTTGTTAATAAAGAAAGAAGAACATTTGGTTTTATGAAAAAAACGTTAGCTTCTGTATTAACACCAACAATTACAGATATAATTTCAAAACTCAACATTACAAATGGGCGTGTCTTTGGTAAAGATATTGATGGAATTGAACGAATAATTAAAATATCAGAAAACCCTGATAATTTTGGAGAGTATGAATATGATAATATTGCAGAAAAATTAAATTCACTCGATATAGAAAGTTTTCATAAAAATTGGGTTATAAAGGAATTGCTTAGCAAAGCTGGTGAGTATAAGCATATTTTTGAATCCTTAATAAAAAATGAGAATTAAATTCTTATTATCAGTTCTTATCGGTAGTATTGTTGTTGCCTGTGTGTATTGGTTTGTTCCTGACCATCAACATTTGGTAAGGTTTTATGGTGAAAATATTCGAGGAAGTTTATTTACAGGGTTTTTAACATTAGGTGGATTTTTACTTTCACTTAAAACTTTTATTATCGTTAAAATGAAAGAGAATGTATATGATGATGAAAGATATATAGAAATTTTTAATCACAAAAAGAAACTTGATAATAGTTTGTCGTTATATGCCCCGTTGCAAAACCTTAGCCATTTGTTATTTTGGTCTATTCTTTCATGTATCATTACTTCGGTATTACAATTTAGCCTGGGGTTATTTGAAAATTGGGTGGCTACAAGTATATGTGTTTTTATGGCAGTATTTTCAGTATCACTATTAATATTTTCACTTGTTGAAATAAAGAATAATTTAGATTGCTGGTTTAATTTTATTGAAAAATCAAAAACATAACAATCAAATCCACTTGACCGTAAAAAGCGTCACAAAATTTGCTATCGCAAATTTTCCGCCCCTTTTTACGTCAAGTGATTTGGGTGTTAGAATTTCGAGCCAGTAAAATCAAAATAATTTTGAGAAATATAGTATGGATAATTATCTTAAGTCAGCAATATCTAAAATTTATGGAAAAGGTGAAGACTTTATTATTTTAGGACTTACTGGAAGAACAGGAAGCGGCTGCTCAACTGTTGCAAGAATTTTACAAAACAATGATTTAAATCATACTTTATTTTCTGGAGATACTCCTAGTAATAATGAAGAGAGACAAGAAAAAATCATTAGTAAACATTTTAAAAAAAGCTGGGAGTCGTTTAGCTTAATTCAAGTTAGGTCTGTATTAACATTAATTTTTTCTGAATGTGGTTCTGATGAAGCACTTTCATATATTAAAAGTCTTTCAATTAATATAGAAAAAGAAACAGAATTTAAGGAAAAATTAGATAAAATAAAATTAGACTCAAAAGGTAAGGATATTAAGCAGTTTTATACTGTGGAGCTTCCAAAGTCATGTGAAGATATAAAAAATATTCTTGGTGAAAGTGCATTTGTTAAGTTATATCAGAAAATAGGGACAAACTTGCGTATGTCTGGCAAGCCCACTGAAGAGCAATTAGTAGAGGGGCAATTCTTTGCTCTTGCAGAAAAAATAAATGTAATTTTAAAAGATATAAAAAAAGCAAATAAAGAGGAAGGAAAGAATACTTTTATTGTTATTGATGCAATAAGAAGTCCTCTTGAAGCTATGTTTTTTCAAGAAAGGTATTCTGCTTTTTATTTAATGGCAGTATCCTGTTCTGATGAAAATAGAAAGGAACGTCTACGTAAATTAAAGTATACCGAAGATGACATAGTTCGTCTTGATGAGCAAGAATATAAACGGCGTGACCTCAAAGTCACATCGAGTTTTTCTGTACAAGATATACAAGCATGCTTACAAAAAGCAGATTTATATATTAGTAACCCAAATGAAGAAAATGCTGTCTCTGAGTTTAAAACACTGACTAAGCAAGTTATAAAATTTACTTCATTAATGAAAAGACCGGGGTTAATTTCGCCAACCGCACTTGAAAGGTGTATGCAAATTGCATATACAGCAAAATTAAATTCAGGGTGTATTTCTCGTCAAGTTGGAGCTGTGATAACAGATTCAAATTTCTCTATTCAAGCAGTTGGTTGGAATGATACGCCTTATGGTCAAGTACCCTGTAATCTTCGTAATCGACATGATTTGATTTCAGGAAAAGATCAGGCCGCATATAGTTGCTTTGAAAAAAATGATGAAGAGTTTTTATCCTTTGCTGCAAAAAATGCACCTAAATATCCTTCTCTTGAAGAAGGTGGTAGAAACTCGTCTTATTGTTTTAAAACAGAATATAACACTTTAAAAGATAAAGATAATCAAGTTCATACTCGCTCTCTTCATGCAGAAGAAAATGCATTTTTACAAATATCTAAATATGGTGGTCGTGGAATTGAAGGTGGTTATTTATTCACAACAGCTAGCCCTTGTGAATTGTGTGCTAAAAAAGCTTACCAATTAGGAATTAAGAAAATTTATTATATAGACCCTTATCCTGGCATAGCAACAAACCACATATTGATGGCAGGAGTTAATAATCCAGAACTTATTTTATTTTCTGGGGCAATTGGTAGGGCATTTCACCTTTTATATACCCCTGTTGTTGCGTATAAAGATGAAATGAATGCTCTTACAGACAATATTTAAATTTAGGTGCTTACAAAAAATTCTAACAAAAAAATTCACTTGACCGTAAAAAGCGTCACAAATTTTTGCTGTCGCAAAATTTCCGCCACTTTTTACGTCAAGTGATTTAGGCGTTATGTGCTGGTTCCTCGCTAATTAGAAACGGGGACTAGCTAAATATTATTTTCCAGCCCTCTTTTGTTTTAACTGACCTATCAATTTGTTGAACAAATGACTGAAGTTCATCTAAAATTTCAGTAATTTGAGTTGCAGAAAGTAATGACGATAATGAGTGAATGAAAGAGCAAATATCTACAAAATTAAAAACCTTTCCTTTGTAGTTTAATATTCCATTCTCTATTCCTTGTAAGGTACTAATGTCAGTAGGGAGTCTGCAAATAAAATGAACAGGAATATTCAGCATATCTAGGGAATTTAGAGCCTGAATACAGTCATCAAGCCTTTTTGAATCAACCTTTTTAACAGTAATTTCAAATAAATTAAAAGCAGTATTGTTAATTTCCAGCCAAATATCAGCAGGCTTTTTAGAGGTTGTATTCGTTCCAAATACACTCTCATCCCCACCTTCAACAATAACAGTTGATTCTACGTAAACTTTATTTAGTAATTTAGAAATAACTAATTGAGGGATTGTTCCACTTTCAGGGTATTCAAGAACAAATTGAGATAATTTTGAGGCAAATAGCTGATTAGACCACTCTTGATTTTCTGGTAAAGAAATTTTAATACTAGTGATGCTATTAGCATATTCCAGAAGCTTGAAGAAAAAGAAGTTTATTATTTTTTCTTGCGTTTTATCTGTTGATTCTTCAATTTGTCTTATGTAATCAACGGCTGCTTGTGCAGCACTTTGAGGGCGTTTTCCTTTAGCCCATTCATCATTTAAAACATTAATGTTTTTTGCAACATTCAACGGATCAGATTTTCCACAGGGAATACGATTTTCAAAAGCATAAAATATTCCTTGCTCAAAAATAGACCGAGGATTACATCCATAAAAATTATTTAAAGGGTCATACGTTGGGTCAAGAAATTTTCCTGTTATTGCTGTTGCAACAATTCCACGAAAACCTTTCGCTGAAACGTTAATTAAGCTGTTTAATGTACTTTTTAAGAGCAAGTACTCATCTAACTGTTCAAAATTAGATTCAGTAAGAGTAGAAGCAAGGTCTAACTTATCAAGAATAAATTGCTTAGCATTTTCATTTCTTTGTGTAACATCCATTATTGTTTTAGTCCTAAAAAGTCAATTACAAGTTGATTTAGTTTAGTATTTTCTGAAACCCTATAAACCTTTAAAATTTCTTTAAATTCAAGTATATCCATGCGCCTATCACCAGTTTCTATTTTAGAAATCTCTGATTGAGTCATATTTAGATGGTTGCCTACTTCAGTTTGAGATAAGCCTAAGCATTTTCTTTCTAAATATAGTTTTTCAACTAAATCACTATATTGTTTGTTATGGATTGTTTTGTCTCTTTTCATAATGTGTATAGTGTGCTATATTTTTCACAATATTCGAAAATCAAATATTTTGGAGATTCAATGGAGTTTAAAACTGTTTCGTTATTTGCTGGTGCTGGTGGGATGGATGTTGGAGTAATTAATGCTGGATTTGATGTTGTTTTGGCATCTGAACTTGATGCTCATGCTTGCAATACGTATAGAAAAAATCATCCAAATACGATTTTAGTTGAAGGTGATATTGACGAAAATTTAGATGAAATAGCTCAACTGAAAAATATAGATATTGTTATTGGAGGCCCCCCTTGCCAAGGCTTTTCAGTTGCTGGAAAGATGGACTCCTCAGACCCTAGGTCAAAGTTAGTATTCTCTTATTGTGATGCGGTAGAAAGAATAAAGCCAAAAGCTTTTATTATGGAGAACGTTAAAGCTCTTGGTAGTCTTACTAAGTTTGAAGGTATTAGAGAGGAGTTCTTTCGTAGAATGGAGTTAGCAGGTTATCAGGTGACAATGAATATTCTTAATGCAAAAGATTTTGGAGTTCCTCAGTCAAGAGAGAGAGTATTTTTTATTGGAATAAAAAAAGGTTTTCAGCCTATAACTTTAAACCATTTTGAACCATTTAAAAAAGAAGCAATTACATTGCGTCAAGCAATAGTGCATTTAGGGCGAATGGGATCAAAAAATAACCCTAATATTACTAATGCAAAAATTACGTTAGCTAAAAAACCTATTTTAAGAAAATCTCCTTACGCAGGTATGCTTTTCAATGGTCAAGGTAGACCATTAAATCCTGAAGCTTGGTCGAGTACGTTACCTGCAAGTATGGGAGGGAATAGAACGCCTATAATTGATGAAAACCAGTTGTATGATAATGAACCAGCTTGGGTTGAAAGTTATCATAAGAAAATTATGTCAGGAAAAATTGATGGTGAATATAAAGAAGCCCCAAAGAGACTTAGACGGTTAACTATTGATGAAGCGGCAATATTACAAACATTTCCAGATAATTATGAGTTTTTAGGCTCACAGTCAAAAATATTTACTCAAATAGGAAATGCTGTGCCCTGTAAATTAGCAGAAATTGTTGCTAAAACAGTAAAGAAATCATTATCGAAAGAAATCAAGAAAAAACATTAAAAATAATACTAAATTATAGTAAAGTGTTTGATTTAAAAGCACATAACAAAAAAATCCACTTGACCATTTAAAGCGTCACTTTTTTTGCTATTCGCAAAAAAAACCGCCACTTTAAATGGCAAGTGATTTTGGTGTTATTGAGGAACTGGAGCTGCGCTCCAGTTCCTCAATAACACCGCGGTGACTGGTGCCCAGTCGAAAGCTCAGTTATTAAGGATCTGTCGCATCGCTCCAGAACCTAAATAACACCGCGTTCGACTGGCATGTTTGCCTTGGTAATCGTCCGTGCTCGCACTCCATTACCAAGGCAAACACGCCAGTCACCGCGGTGTTATGTTTCAAAAAACCTCCCCGAGACTCTTCTGACTTGCCCGCTTTTAAGTTTTACACTATTCTTAGTAGAAAGTTGGGATGCATATGGAAATATTGATTTTATAGAGCTAGAGAAAAAAGATAGAAATGTGTAAAATTACAGATATGAATCTTAGAAGAAGTAAAAATACAAAACTCAATGAGTTAGTTTGTGAATAAAAATACTGAAACATTATCTTTTTCACCTATAAATGGTGCACATGCTATAACTGAAATGGTAGTTTATATTCAGTTTACGCCAGAATTTAGCCCTGCAACTATACAAAGATTAGTTTCATTAGAAACTGAGTTAGTGGCTTATTTCCCAAAGGCTATTCGTATTCAACAACAAAATGTTGAGTTCAAAGTTGAAGACTCCAAGCCAAAAAGTAATATAAGTGAAAAATTAGTTGGCATTGAATTACAGGATATTGATGATAGTGGAAATATTAACTGGATGTTAAGAACCACTGAAAATAGTCTTTCAATCCATTGCCTGAACTATAGTGTTTGGGAAGAAGTTTATAAAAAAATTATTACATATTTACTATCAGCCTTTCATCACTTGGAAGGGAGTGGAAATTTTATTGCAAATGTAGGGCTAATGTTTATAGACCGCTTTATTTGTGAAGTACCACCAGAAGAAGCTTGTCTTAGTGAATTATTTAATGAAAATACTGACTGGGTATTCAATGGCGCATTTAAAGCTGAAAATAAGTTATGGCATAGTCATGTAGGGTGGTATGAAGAGTTAAAAAATTATCAGTGCTTAAATCAACTTAAAACAAGCGCATCTTATGCAGATATAAAAGGTGAAAAAAAATTAATAGTTACTGTTGATCATAATGCAATAATTACAAGTGAAACTAACGGTAAAAATTTCATAAGTTATTCTGCTATTGATGAAGATAATTTAGTAATAAAAGAAACTATAAAGGAGTTACACAGTATGAATAAAAAGGTTTTAAGAGAATTATTAACAGTAAAAATGTCTAGTCGAATTAATTTAAATTAAGATGAATTTTTATAACTCACAAACTAATAAAGACTTGGGTATTAGTACATCTTTTTTTAACGCTCCAACTATTGATAATACATTATCTCCTAAAAAAAATATAGTACTAATATCAACAGCTTTTGTAACAATTCTATCTGTAACTAATCCTGTTTTACTAGAAAGTGAAAGAACCTTTATTGAGCCAGTAGCAGAAAGTCAAAGACTCGATATTCGTAGACAAGATTTATTTTTGATTGCCAATATTCGTGAAAAATCTAGGTATGATAATAATTGGGATGGAAATGGAGCAAAAAAAGTAAGTCAGGCAACTATAAGCGATGCTGAAAAATTTATAAGAAGCTTATTAAAATCTACGCCAATACATGCACCAATTATATCTTTGGCAGCAGATGGTGAAATTAATTTTCTTTGGGTTCTTGATGATTTTAGATTTGATTTAGGGTTTTATGGAGATAAAACCTTTTCATATTATGGTAAAAAATCAGATGGTAGTGAGTTTATGTCGGATGAAACGAACATAACTGATGGTTTACCAAGCGAAATCATAAATCTTATTAGAAAATAGCTTTTAATACATGCCGCACCAATACACTTTAGGCTCTGAAAAGGAAAAACAAAGTAAATTTTCTCTTGGGGTTGTGAAAGATGAGGAAGAGTTATTAAGGCTTTTATATACACCTGAGCATGTCAGAGATGGCCTTGTAATTGAATCAGCAATATCTTTAGATGACTTGAAATGTCGAGGTCTTAGCCTAGATAGATTTGATTTTGCAAAAAAAGAAATCATACAAGAGCGTATTAACAGTCAGATGTTAAAAAAACCAGAGGATAGAGAGGAAGCTAGTTTGGCAAAATTTACTTGCCAAGATATAAGATCAGTCAATAACAAGGAAAATCTACAGCAAAATTTAGTTATTGATGATGCTACAGAGGAAAATATTGCTCATTCTTCAATTTTTAATAATAATGAAATTGGAAAAGGACGAGCTACATTAAGAAAATCAAGATCTTTATTAATTGAATATTTACAAGATAGATATAGTCTAGATTCTTTAATCTTCTCAGAATAAAAAAACATAACAAAAAAATCCAACGGACAGTTTAAAGCGTCACGTTTTTTGCGAAGCAAAAAAGCGCGCCCCTTTAAACTGCGCGCTGATTTAGGCGTTAGCTTTTGAACAAATATGGAGAATATAATGATTGAATGGTTAGATATAATTTCTTTACTTTTAGTTGCTATAGGGCTGTTTTACTCTGGGAGGCAGTTACAGCTATCTAATAAAGTTAGAGCGGATAGTCTACTTGTTCATAAAGCTAGCCTTGAAATTCACAAAGATAATCATGACTGGAATCGTAGAGTAAATTCATTACGTTTTTCATTTGCCGATGATCCAAAGCTCATTGAACTACTTGAAAGAATGGATTTATATTTTGAAATTAATAGTAAATTTCCAGAAGAAATTAGATTGTCAAAAATGGAAGAGAAAAAAATTGAGTACCCTTCTGTTTTTAATGATATACATTTTTCCCTTGCACGTTTAGAAGCAATGTGTATCGCAATTAAAAATGGTGTTGCAGATGAAAAAATATGTAAGTCATTATTAAAAACGAGAGTAATTACTTTTAATAGAATGTTCAGGCAATATATTGAGCATGCAAGAGATAAAAGAAAAACAAAAGAGCTATTTATAAATCTAGAAAACTATGCTGAAAAATGGAAAGCAAACGAAATTTCTGATCGACAAAAAACTGGGGATGTCGGTTGAAATTTTTATTAATTACCAATATAAATAGTCATGTTGAAACAGAATCTTTCTATCCTTTAGTATCTGAAATACAAAAAAAATCGGATGAAATTTATATTATAGATCAGGGTGTTGAAGAGAATATCTCATTTTTTAATGTAGTTAATGGAGCTTTTCCATTTATATATAAAGTTGAGGAAGAAAATTTTAATTTTCATTTGTATAAAAAATCACATAAAAACACATATAAAATAATCAATATTGATGTTGATGTTGTGTTGCTTAGAGTTGATAGGCCAGTTAGTGATAGTTTCTTAAAGTTTATTGATACTTTTTTTGCAAAATCTATAGTGATTAACTCCCCAAAAGGAATAATTGAAACATCCTCAAAGGAGTATCTTTTTAATTTTAAAGAGTATTGTCCTGAAATGAAATTATGCTTTTCTTTAGAAGATGTGATTGATTTTTCTAGTATGTTTCCAATAGTTGTAAAACCATTGAAAGGGTTTGGTGGAAAAGGAATTATCAGAATTTTGGAAGGTAAAATACATTATGAAAATAAGGAAATTTCACACAACGAGTTTTGTCAGGTCATTAATGATTTACTAAATTCAGAGAAAAAGTGTTTAGCAGTTAGATATTTGAAAAATATTAAAATGGGGGATAAACGCATCCTCGTTGTAAACCGAAAAATAATAGGTGCATTTAACCGAGTTCCGAGAAAAAACTCATGGCTTGCAAATGTTTCTCAAGGGGCTATATCTGAGAAAACCACTATAAATAGAAAAGAAAGAGAAATTGCTAATAAATTATCAGATGACCTTGAAAGTAAGGGGATCGTTATTTTTGGTTTTGATCTTATTAAAGGTGATGACGATGAGGAGTTGTTATTATCTGAAATAAATACTTTAAATGTTGGTGGTTTTTATCAGTTGAATGAGTTATCTGAAGAGGAGCATATTGTTAAGTTAGTTAATAACCTATATAACTTTATCGCACAAAAAAAGCTAACAATCGCATCAACTTGACCGTAAAAAGCGTTATTTTTTTTGCGATGCAAAAAAACCGCCACTTTTTACGTCAAGTTATGCGGGTGTTAGCTCTTAAAATCACACACATCTCATACTCAATAGTATAATGTTTAGATTAATAAATGAGACTAATGTATGAAAGTAGAAAGACTCAAAAAAGATGAATTAGATGAGTATTGCAAAAAGCTAGGCATTGAAACCAAAGGTTTTAAAAAAGCGGAGCTAGTGAGTGCTGTTTATTTGCATCGAAGAACTGAAATTGATGCTGCAATAGCTTCTGGTGATTGTTTAACGTTGCTAAAGAAAAAAATAAATGAATTAGCTGATGAGTATGCAGGAAACCTGAAAACTAAAATTATAAGTCGCAAAGAGGAAATGAAATTAGATGATAATTCTCATTATTTAATTTATAGAGTATTAGGTATTCCAAGCAATGAAGGCTCGTTAATTGATGAGTACCAAAACACTGGACGTTTTTTATACAAGTATGCAGGTTCATTTCTTGAAGAAGCCGCTTCACTTTGTTTGTTTTTTTCCAATGGAAATGGTGGGAAAACTACCGTAGAAAATACGCAAGGACAAAGACCTAAAACATTTGAAATAGATTTCTTAAATGGTCATGATGCGGTTGAATTAAAGTGGCGAGATGCCACAACAGATGGAGACCATATTACAAAAGAGCATACAAGGGTTAAGGTAATAAAAGAACATGGATATAAGCCCATTCGGGTCATGTTTTATTACCCTCAAAGAGAACAAGCCATTAAAATCCAAGAGACGCTCAAAACACTTTATGGTGGTGTTAATGGTGAATATTATGCTGGCGATGATGCGTGGGAGTATCTCTATCAAACTAGTGGCTATGATTTAAAAGAAATTTTGGTAGATATTGCAGGTCGTAGAGAAAGTGAGACGGCAAATGATTAATTCTATTATTCAAGGTGACTGTTTAGAAAAAATGAAGATAATTGATGAGGGGTCTCTTGACCTCATTTATCTTGACCCCCCCTTCTTCACAGAAAAAAAACATGTATTAAAAAATAGAGACCGAACACAGGAATTTAGTTTTGATGATATTTGGGGGACAAATAAAGAATATGCGAAATTTTTAAACGAACGAATATTATTGATGCATAGACTTTTAAAGGAAACAGGATCTATCTTTGTTCACTGCGATAAAAGTGGAGAGCATATTGTCCGAGCAATATTAGATCAAGTCTTTGGTGCAAGTAACTTTCAATCAGAAATAATTTGGAGTTATAAGCGGTGGTCTAATTCTAAAAAAGGATTGTTGCCAGCTCATCAAAATATCTATTTTTATTCAAAATCAAAAAATTTTAAGTTTAATCCAATTTATACCGCTTATTCAGAAACCACTAATGTTGACCAAATTTTACAACGTAGAACAAGGGATGAACATAATAAGTCAGTCTATGATCTTGATAGTAAAGGTGAGTTTAAACAGGGTGATAAGAAAAAAGGTGTTCCTTTAAGCGATGTTTGGGAAATACCTTATTTAAATCCAAAAGCTAAGGAACGGGTAGGATACCCAACACAAAAACCCTTGTTACTTTTAGAGCGTATTATTGAACTTACAACAGAGAAAGGCGATCTAGTCCTAGATCCTTTCTGTGGTAGTGGAACGACCTGTGTTGCTTCAATGTTACAAAATCGTAATTTTATAGGAATAGATAAATCAGAAGAAGCCGTTAAACTTTCACTGAGTCGCATAAAGAACCCGATCAAGACACACTCAAACCTTTTGAAAAATGGTAGGCGTTCTTATATTAACGCAGATCAAGATGCTTTAGCATTATTAAAAGGCATTGATTTCAACCCTGTCCAAAGAAATAAAGGCATTGATGCAATATTAGTTGAGGTGTATGAAAATAGTCCTGTATTAATTCGTGTTCAGAAAGTAAACGAAACTTTAGGGGAGGCGGCTGCATATCTCATGAAGGCTAAGAATACAAAAAAATCGAAGAAAGTCATTCTTATTCAAACTAATGAAATAGGGTTATTTGATGAAAAGGTTAATTTTGAAGGTATGATAATTCTTCAAGCTCCATCACTTCAAATAGCAAAGTGTTTGAGTAAAAAAGAGCTAACAAAACCATCAGCGCGGACAGCTAAAAGCGGCGCGGCTTTCGCTACGCTACAGCCACACCACTTTTAGCTGCCGGTTATGGTAGCGTTAGGGGCATGAGCCTGCTATAAAATAAAACAATCAGACGACTTGGAAATTTGTTGGTATTATTATCATTTTTAGTAAAATTAATTTTTGCTTTCAAGGAAAGCTCAACAAATGTCAAATATTCTAAAAGCAATTATCAACATAGAAAAAAACCCTGTTGAAAAATTAAAAGCCACCTATTCGGGTAGAAATTCTATTAATAATATAGGTGAAGCTCTTGAATTATACATTCAGGATGCTTTTGCAAATACAATATCAGAGGCTGATATTGATGCACGTAATTTAAAGGTTAGTTCTGTTTTTTCATACTTGGGAAATCAAAATAACCCTCCTGATATAATTTTAAAAAATAGCGATGCTATAGAAGTTAAAAAATTCAAAGTAAAGGGTCAGCCATTGCATTGAATAGCTCATATCCAAAACATAAGTTATATGCAAGTGACTCAAAAATAACGGACGCTTGTAGAGACTGTGAGAGCTGGGAAGAAAAAGATATTATTTATGCAGTTGGTGTTACAAATGATGACGAGTTAATTCATTTATCGCTGGTGTATGGTGATTGCTATGCTGCTAGTAAGAATGTGTATGAGCGCATAGGTAGGATAATTAAAAAGGGTGTAACAGAAATCCCAGATATTGAATTTTCGGAGACAAAGGAGCTTGGGAGGGTTAATAGAGTTGATCCTTTGGGTATTACAAACCTTTGTATCAGGGGGATGTGGCATATAGATAACCCATTAAAGGTATTCAAGGACACCTTTAGTGCCAATGACTCATCTAAATTCGCTCTAACATGTATTTTAAGAGAAGAAAAATTTAATACTTTTAGTGCTATTGATAGGGATGCGATTACCAATCATCCTAATATATCTCTACGTGATGTAAAAATTAAAAACCCTGATAATCCAGCAAAGTTAATGAGTGCAAAGCTCATTACGATGGAGCTATCATGAATATTGATGTGGATACACTATTTAGGACACAAAAACTAAGATTTACCCCCTCAATATAGAGTACCCAAAATGACTAAGAAAAAGCTAAATACTTACACGCTCGAATTTAAAGAATCTGCTATTAAATTAGCCTTAGATTCTGATGAATCTATCCCTCAAATCGCTAAAAATTTGGGCGT
>JAJJBE010000203.1 GCA_020996635.1 Bathymodiolus brooksi methanotrophic gill symbiont | reverse complement strand
GACAGGGAAATTCGCCAATCCGAAGTGAACTGGTCAGTTCGCTCGGGAGGCAAGTAGTTATCCCGACAGCCGTCAAGTCATTTGAGGTAGACTTAACGAAGCAGTGTTTTTTGCGTAGTTGAGTTGAATGCAGGACGAACTGGGGCTCCCATAAATCGCTCCGTGCTGAATGAAGATTGGCGATAGGACATCCCAATGTTTCATGAAGTAGGAATGGCGCGCCTACTGACCCGTTACGAGATGAATTATCTCCAGAAGAAGCAGAAGACCGTGTAAAGTGTTTTTTTGAAGATATTGAGAATTCTTTTGAAGAAGATAGTGTGTCTATCAAAAAAGATGGCGGCCTTGTTTTTATTTCAGGGGAGCTTAGTCAGCAAAAATGTGATGAGGCAGTAAAAAAACTCTTAAATAGCTTAAATTTATTTGCAAAGAAAACCCTGTAATTTGTGCTAACACGGTGGTGACTAGGAACCAGCCACCCACAAGATTAGAATTTCCTGTAATTTTAAATCTTGACTAAAGTAATCCATTGGATTATATTTGAAAGTATGCAAACGATAGTTGAATTACCAGAATATATACAAAGATCTTCTCGATTACTGAGTGAATCAGAGAAAAAAGGAATTATTAATTATTTGGCATTACATCCACTTTCAGGTGCTGTAATGCAAGGTACTGGTGGAATTAGGAAATTTCGGTGGGCTACTGGAAATAAAGGAAAAAGTGGTGGTGTTCGTGTAATTTATTATTTTCACAACAAGTCCATTCCACTGTTTTTATTGACGGTATTTGGAAAAAATGAGAAAGATAATTTGTCTAAATCTGAACGTAATGAACTAGCTAAATTTGCTGACCTCCTATCTAAAAATTACGGTGAACCACGTGTCTGATTTCTTTAATAGCATTAAACAAGGACTTACTGAAGCAGTTGAATTTTCAGAACAAAAATGCCCTAAAGCAATTGTTCATAAGTTTTCTGCTGTTGATGTAAAAGCAACTCGGTCTAATTTAAATATGAGCCAAACAGAATTCGCATCTGCTTTTGGTATTAGTGTTAGTACATTGAGACATTGGGAAAGAGGGGATCGTAAACCTCAAGGCCCAGCGTTAGTATTATTAAATGTAGTAGCAAAAGAACCCCAAGCTGTATTAAGTGCGCTTGCAGGGTAAACAATTCTAACCAGCGCATCCACTTGACCACAAAAAGCGTCACGCCTTTTGCTATCGCAAAAGTCTCGCCACTTTTTGTGGCAAGTGATGCGGTCGTTATATTTTCTTGTGAAGGTTAATAAATAAAAAAATATTTTATGGGCAAAGGTAAGTGATATGGATTTGAACCTTATACCCTTTGGGCTAATTGAATCAAATGACGAATTAGTTGATGTTGCAGTGGTAAAGAGAGGAAAGCAATGTGGCTGTATATGCCCATCTTGCCGAACGCCATTAGTTGCAAGGTATGGTGAAACTAATGTTTGGCATTTTGCCCACGCCTTTAAAAATGTTTATGAAAAAACGAAAAATGAATGTGTATATTCTTTTTACTTATCAGTAATGCTAATGGCTCGACAGTTGGTGGGGTCTAAGATAACCTTGACTCTTCCTAGTTATCAGTCTTGTGTTCAAGAACATGTTACCGAACTGAGTTTTTTTTCATTCCAAGAAGATTTCACTGTTACTCAAGAAAAAGATATAACCATTGAAAAAATTCAAGTAGAAACAAATTTTTCTGGAGTACCAGTAGATATTATTGGTGGAATACATGGCTTTGAGTTTGTAATATATTTTACTCACCCGAAAAGAGCAGTTCCCACAGAACTTACCAATCCAATAAACCTTAAATGTGGCATCATATCGATCGCTTTAGATTCATTGCCTGAATTATTTTTAGAAGCGAGGAGAAATAAAACAAAATATAAGGATGTACTTATAGATCTGTTATCTTCCAAATTTTAAAAAGGCTGAGGCCGTTGCTCTGCAAGATTTAGAGCAAAAAATTAAACAAGAAAAGAAAAATTCAGATGAAAGAATTAGAATTGCTAAAGAAAACCAATTGAAGTTAGAGTTAGAGTTGGAAATGAAAAGTAAAATCAATAAGAATTTTTTTACTCCCAACTCTAAAGGAATTTTTGTTGAGGAAGAGCGAATTATCAATAATATATGGGCTCTTTTGAAAAATGAGTGGGTAAACTATAATCTACTGGCCTTAAAAGTTATAGACTCTTATCTTTATTATGATGATGACAGAATTATTTCAACAAGCCCTCCATATTAACGCCCCTTGGTTGATTAAATCTATTGATTTTAATGCTGAAGAAAAGCGGCTGGATATACATCAGTATCCACACATAGATAACCCTTGTTTTATTATTTTTTATGCCCTAAATAGTGCATCCACATCATACTTGCTGTAAAACCCTTTAAATTTCCCCTCATAAGTGGCTCCAGAAACATAGCCAGGTACTTCAGAGCAGGAATTATAAATAGTAGCTCCTGCATTTCCGGACATAACTAATACCGTTACCCACAACGGTAGCTTTTTTGGTAATTATTGCATTTTGAACGGCTCTTATAAGAGAAGTTGTGCGCGTAATTCTTTCTAGAAACAATAATGGATTAACAAACCCACCATTTTTCTGAGCTCTTAAGGCTCATTTGGGAACCTCGAAAAACATTGGAATCCAATAACAAAAGGGGCAGACTCGATTAAAAAGACTAGTTAGAAATCGGGAGATTGTTTCGTGCACGTTCCTTAGCATAATTAAGCTCCCATTTGACACCGTCTCGCAGCATAGAATTTAAGATAACAATCATCTTTCTATGGTGAAGCTCTTTTAAATTTAGTTCAGTGGGCTAGTGAATCTCTTGATGGTAGGAGGGGGAAGGGGAAATTACCTTTGTTAAAATGTAGCAAGGCTTATTGTCTGATTTTTCTGGGGAACGATAGTAATAAAGAAGGTGATATTTATTCACCTTCATAATACGAACTTGTCAAAATATCAGAAGCTATTATTGCGGGAGCAATAGAAGTGAACTTTATTTCATGATAGATTTACTTAAACTTGACAATATTTTCAAATGATTAAAAAGGCATTTTACAAAATTACCTCCATTGTGTTTAAAACGTTTTTTAAGTGCTTTTTTTACTTCCCAAGATCCTTTAAAGCCTAGTGGAAATACTACTAAGTCTCCAGCTTTGAAAGTTGTTGAAGGACCTCCATCTTCTGGTGTCATTTCACATTCACCTTCTAAAATAAGTGCTATTTCTGTGGTAACAAATTCCCATGGGAATACGGATACTTCTTTTTCCCATGTTGGCCAGTGAGCAGTTCCCATTTCTTTTAAGAGTGCTTCACTTGGGTTGCTATCAACTGTAATTTCTTTCATATTAATTCCTATCGTTAAATTTATGCCCAGAATCAGAATGATTTGGGAGGTGCCATAGTATGCTATCGCTGAAAATCAGGGAAACGGAGCGCAGCGAAGTGATGATTTTTAGTCCGCAGTAGGCGACAGGGAAATTCGCCAATCCGAAGTGAACTGGTCAGTTCGCTCGGGAGGCAAGTAGTTATCCCGACAG
>JAJJBE010000224.1 GCA_020996635.1 Bathymodiolus brooksi methanotrophic gill symbiont | reverse complement strand
ATCCGAAGTGAACTGGTCAGTTCGCTCGGGAGGCAAGTAGTTATCCCGACAGCGGTCAAGTCATTTGAGGTAGACTTAACGAAGCAGTGTTTTTTGCGTAGTTGAGTTGGACGCAGGACGAACTGGGGCTCCCATAAATCGCTCCGTGCTGAATGAAGATTGGCGATAGGACATCCCAATGTTTCATGAAGTAGGAATGGCGCGCCTAGCAAAAGCTGCAATTGAAAACAGCGCATAAGCCGTCCATTGTAAATTTTGGTTATTATCTTCCAGCGATAACCAAAGTAAAAAACCAGCGATAACAAACATCGCCCAGCCTAATGATGAATAGCGTTTAATGTTTGATTTTAATTGATACGCCTGTACTAAATTAGCAAAAGCAATATGTGCAACACCCACAAAAATTGAGATTTTCATCATGGTATCAAAATCATTCATATCAAATATTTTAAATTGCCCCATTAAACTTGTTTCTGCAGGAGAAAAACCAAAATAACTCCCAGCTAACACTCCCCAAAACAAAGAACTTAATAAAGTAACGAGTATTAATATTCTAAATCGTACACTTTTTACCGCTTGTCCCATTTTTTTCATTTAATAAGTAACACACTTAAAAAAACAATGGCGTAACCTGCATCTGAAAGGATCATGGCAAAAAATAGCGCAAAGGAAAAAAACACCACAATAGAAGGATCCCATCCGTAATAATTTGGCATTTGATAAAATTTTACAATGTCTTCACCGCCTGCAAAAGTATTGGTATTTTTTAACAAAGTCGGTGGCTGCTCACTACCATCAGGTGATTCTATTAAACAAGCCAGTGAATATTTTTGTACCAGTAGTTGAACTTTGTTAATTACTTCTTCTGAAACCCAGGCTTGTAATACAAACAACTCTGCTTCGTCTTGAGTAATTAAGTGTGCTGCTTTTAATTCTGATTCTGTTTTAAACTTTGCCAAATTAAGCATAATTAAAGACATCCAACGTGTTAAATAATCACGTTTTGCATAACTATCTTCAATCGATAAATTGGTTTCTTCCAATTGTTTCTTCAGTTCAGAAAGCGGCACATCCCCCACATGGGTTCTAGGCACAGGCATTGCCTTCACATCAGGCTCGTCTTTCGCCAAAAAAACAATATAAGCTAAGGTATTACTCTGGTTAACTTGCTGCCAAATTAACTCACTGATGTTACGCAGTAGCCGACTTTAATTGTTGCAATTCATCAAAAGCTTGTCGAATAGCATTAATATAAAGTTTCGATTTTAAAGCGAACTTGTTCAGCCCTTGCTGGGCACTGAGAATCT
>JAJJBE010000096.1 GCA_020996635.1 Bathymodiolus brooksi methanotrophic gill symbiont | reverse complement strand
AACTAGTCTTTTTGCACCAGGAAGGCGGCTCTCATTCGTTGCGTAGAATAACTATGCGCCTCATGAGAGCAACCTTCCTGGCACAAAAATCCTGCGTTATAACTTCGGGATGTTATTCCGTGCACGTTCCTTAATTGCTTTTTATTTGGTACTCAGCATCAATAAACTCTTTGGCTACATTTTTTACTTGTTCTTTTCTTAACTTTTTATCTTCTTCCAGCGCATCCTTTAAAACTTGTTTATAAGATCGGTTTACTTTTTTAGCATAGTCGGTCGCTTTTTTATCGCGAGTTTCTAGTGTTGAAGGTTTCGATTCAACTTTATAGCGTTTATCGATTTCCTTAGCTAGTGCCTTAAGCTTCTCACTTATCACTAACAAACTTTCAGAAGCATGATATTCATTAACATCAAGCTGGAAATTTCTAGCAATTTCCTCACTTAAATTAAAACCATGAATTACTTTTTTTTCTTCAAAATCATAACGAATAAAAATATCCAAAGGGTCAGCAGCATCCTTATTAAAGAACACTTCAGCACTTTCAAGCGTATAACTTAACGAAGAAACAAAGTTTTTCCTCACTTGTTCAAGCTCATCAAAAATAAAATCATCACTTAATTTTCTAACTATATATTTCATAGGCTCAATGTTAAATTTTAATTTAAATTATCACCTTTATATACTGCAACTAAGTGACTAACAAGTTTTACAATTTTATTAATCGATAAATAAGCATTATTTTCTATCAAGCCTGTGCTTAACCATGTAAAATTAGCGGGTTTATTTTCAATAATTTTTCAACATAAAAGGTAGTCGAGTGGATTTTAGAGGGACAACAATACTTTCTGTACGCCGCGGCAATAAAGTCGTCATTGGTGGTGATGGCCAAGTTACTTTAGGTAATACGGTAATGAAAGGCAATGCACGCAAAGTACGCCGTTTATATAAGGGTCAAGTTATTGCAGGATTTGCTGGTGCAACCGCTGATGCTTTCACTCTTTTTGAGCACTTTGAAGGCAAATTAGAAAAGCACCACGGTAATCTGACCCGTGCGGCGGTTGAAATGGCTAAAGATTGGCGTACAGAACGTGCTTTACGCAAATTAGAAGCCCTACTTTCTATTGCAGATAGCAAAACCTCTTTAATTATTTCGGGTAATGGTGATGTTATCGAACCTGAGCATGATTTGATTGCAATTGGTTCTGGCGGACCTTTTGCACAATCTGCTGCCCTCGCTTTATTAGAAAACACAGAATTATCTGCACGTGAAATTGTCGAAAAATCATTACATATCGCAGCGGATATTTGTATTTACACCAATCATAATTTACGCATTGAAGAGCTTGATGCAGAACCACAAGACAAGGCGTAATCCATGAGTAATATGACACCTAAAGAAATTGCTAGCGAATTAGATAAACATATTATCGGCCAAGCCAGTGCTAAACGCTCTGTTGCGATTGCATTACGTAATCGCTGGAGACGTTCTAAAGTTGATATTGCTATTCGTGATGAAATTACACCTAAAAATATTCTGATGATCGGCCCTACTGGGGTTGGTAAAACAGAAATTGCTCGCCGACTTGCTCGTCTTGCTAATGCCCCTTTTATTAAAATTGAAGCAACTAAATTCACTGAAGTGGGTTATGTCGGTCGTGATGTTGAATCTATTATTCGTGATTTAATGGATACAGCCATTAAGATGACCCGCGAAACAGCGATGGAAGAAGTTAAAATCCGCGCTTTAGATGCCGCTGAAGAAGATATTTTAGATATTCTTCTACCTCGGGCTGAAAGCGGCATGTTATCGGAATCGGAAGCATCAACACGTCAAAAAATGCGTAAAAAATTACGTGAAGGTGATTTTGATGATAAAGAAATAGAAACTGAAGTAAAAGCCCCTAAAGTCGGTGTTGAAATCATGGCTCCTCCTGGCATGGAAGAGATGACTAGCCAGTTACAAGGTATGTTTCAAAACCTAGATAACGATAAAACCAATACCCGAAAATTATCAGTCAAAGACGCGCTTAAAGCACTTTCAGAAGAGCAAGCTGCTAAACTGGTAAATCCTGATGATATTAAATTAACCGCCTTGCAATCAGTTGAACAACACGGCATCGTCTTTTTAGATGAAATCGATAAAGTCTGCAAACGCTCTGAGAATGGTGGTGATGTTTCGCGTGAAGGTGTACAGCGCGATCTTTTGCCTTTAGTTGAAGGTAGTACCGTTAGTACTAAGCACGGCATGGTAAAAACTGACCATATCTTATTTATTGCATCGGGCGCATTCCATTTAACCAAGCCTTCTGATTTAATTCCTGAACTGCAAGGTCGTTTTCCTATTCGTGTTGAGTTAGAAGCATTAAGTGTTGATGATTTTGTGCGTATCCTCACTGAACCCGATGCTTCTTTAACCGAGCAATACCAAGCATTACTAGCAACTGAAGGTTTAGAGCTAACATTTAGTGAAGCGGGCATTAAACGCATTGCTGAACTGGCTTGGGAAGTTAACGAAAAAACTGAAAATATTGGAGCAAGACGCTTACATACTATTTTAGAACGCCTTTTAGAATCAATTTCTTATGATGCGCCAGATTTAGTGGAAAAAACCATTAACATTGATACTGAATTTGTTAACCAATACTTATCTGAGTTTGTTGAAGACGAAGATTTAAGTCGCTATATTCTATAATTATGCGTATTAAAGCAGCACCTATCGACTCAGTTTTAACTGAAATTAAGTTACACAAGATTTCACGACTTTTAGAAGTGAGTTTTGATAATGGCCAAGTATTTCAGCTACCTGCTGAGTACTTGCGTGTTTATACACCTTCTACTGAAGCAATTGGACATGGACCTGGACAAGAAACTTTACAACTAGATAAAGAGCTTGTCGCAATCGATTCAATACGCCCTGTAGGAAATTACGGCATTGCTCCATCTTTTAGTGATGGCCACAATAGTGGGATTTATACTTGGGAATTATTGTATAAATTAGGCAATGAATATGAAGAACTTTGGACCAGCTATTTAAATGAATTAATCGCGGCAGGACATAGCCGCATAGAACCAACCCAACAATAGAAGAATAAAATGACTACTGATAATACAACTCATTTTGGTTTTACCCAAGTCAATGAAAAAGAAAAAGTTAACCTAGTGCGTGGAGTCTTTGATTCTGTTGCTAGCCAATACGATATTATGAATGATTTCATGTCACTTGGAATTCATCGTATTTGGAAGCGTGTTGCAGTACAACTCAGTAATGCACGAGAAGGCGACCATGTTTTAGATTTAGCCGGTGGTACAGGTGACTTAACTACTTTATTTTCTAAACGTGTTGGTAAAAGCGGAAAAATCGTTTTAGCTGATATTAATTCAGAAATGCTACGTACGGGCCGCGACCGTTTAATTGATCGAGGCATCACTAAAAACATTAGTTTTGCTCAAGTTAATGCGGAATGCCTACCTTTTGAAGACAATACTTTTGATTGTGTTTGTATTGCTTTTGGTTTACGTAATGTAACCGATAAAGATGCTGCGTTACGCTCTATGATGCGTGTTTTAAAGCCCGGTGGCCGTGTGATTGTCTTAGAATTTTCACACCCTACTAATAAAATCACCGAAAAAGTTTATGATTTCTATTCATTTAAACTATTACCTAAAATCGGTAAGTTTGTTGCTAAAGATGAAGAAAGCTATCGCTATCTCGCAGAGTCTATTCGTATGCACCCTGTACAAGATAAATTAAAAGAAATGATGGAAGAAGCTGGTTTAGAGCGCTGTGAATACTTTAATATGTCACAAGGTATTGTTGCAGTTCACCGCGGCTATAAATTCTAAACCGATCTAACCCCAATCATATTAAACAGAAAGTAGGATGGGTAAAAATGCTTTACCCATCCTACGCATAACTTCACTACCCTAGGCTTATAAAATTAATGACCATAAAACCTCTAGTGATGAGTGCTTTAGAAACGGCACTGAACAAATATATTAGTTTAGATGAAGATGTTAGCCTATTTCTAAAACCACTTATAGGAAAGGTTATTGCTATCACCATTACGCCTTTTAACGAAACTATCTACCTTTGCCCTAGCGATAATATTATTCAGTTTATTGATGTTTATGAAGAGACTGTAGATACCACATTAACTGGTTCTCTATCAGCACTTGGGTTAATGAGCTTAAGTAATACACCAGCACGTTCTTTTTTTTCTGGTGATGTTGCTATTACAGGTGACTTAGCTGTCGGACAACAATTTCAGAAATTATTTGATCAATTAGAGATTGATTTAGAAGAACAAGTATCAAAATACACAGGCGATGTCGTCGCACATAGAGTTGGAAATTTTTTTAGATCTGCTCATAATTGGCATCAAGAAAGCATTAATAGCATAAAGCTTAATGTTGCAGAGTTTTTACAAGATGAAAGCAAAGACTTACCGCCAGAACCTGAAATTAATATTTTCACTCAACAAGTCGATCAATTAAAAGAAGATGTTGAACGCACTGAAGCCAAAATACAGCGCTTAAACGATGCGTTAAAACAGCCCAATCATTAGACTAAGGAATTTACGTGAAGCACCCTAAACTTATTTTAAGACTTTTACACATCAACTGGGTATTTGTAACGCACGGCTTAGATGACCTTATTTTAAAAACACATTTTTTCAGACCTTTACGCTTCCTAGCTTTTTTATCACCAAGTTTCTGGCGTAAAAATAAACTTGAAGCACGTGGTGTAAGAATTCGTCGTACCTTAGAAGACTTAGGACCCATTTATATTAAATTTGGCCAAGCACTTTCTACTCGTAAAGATATATTACCTGATGATATTACTGATGAACTAGTTAAATTACAAGGTAAAGTTCCGCCTTTTTCAGACCAGCAAGCCCGTGAAGTGATAGAAAAAGAATTAGGCATGCCGATAGAAGAAGCTTTTGCTGAATTCTCTAGTAGCCCACTGGCTTCTGCTTCTATTGCGCAAGTTCATGCAGCCACTTTACATAGCGGCGAAGATGTCATTGTTAAAGTATTACGCCCTGATGTTGAAAAATGGATTCACTCTGATATTGGGCTCTTATATGAGCTGGCTAATTTGGCAGAAAAGTTTTGGGATGATGCAAAACGTCTGCACCCTCAAGAAATTGTAGCTGAATTTGAAAAGACCTTACTAAATGAATTGGATTTAGTGATGGAAGCTGGAAACTGTAGCAAGTTACGCGGTAATTTCGAAGATTCTGAAGCTTTATATGTACCGGATATTCATTGGGAATATACGCGTAAAAAAATACTCGTTATGGAGCGCATCTACGGTATTCCCGTTGGAGAAATAGACACTTTACGGGAAAATAATGCAGACTTTAAAAAACTAGCAGAGCGTGGTGTAGAAATTTTCTTTACCCAAGTTTTTAGAGACAATTTTTTCCATGCAGACATGCACCCAGGCAATGTTTTTGTTGAGCTACCCGATAAATACATTGCTGTTGATTTTGGAATTATGGGGTCACTGACTAATTCAGATCAACGTTATTTAGCTGAAAACCTGTTAGGTTTCTTTAACCGTGATTACCGTCGTGTTGCCAAAGCACATATAGATTCTGGCTGGGTTCCTGCTGATACCAGTATAGAAGAATTTGAGTCTGCAATTCGTAGTGTTTGTGAGCCCATTTTTGATAAACCTCTCAAAGATATTTCCTTTGGACTGCTATTACTACGCCTATTTCAAACTGCCCGTCGTTTTAATATGGAAGTGCAGCCGCAACTGGTTTTATTACAAAAAAACCTATTAAATATTGAAGGCTTAGGTCGTCAACTTTACCCAGATTTAGATTTATGGTCTACTGCTAAACCTTTTTTAGAAGACTGGTTTAAAGAGCGTTTAAGTCCTAAAACTAAAATTAAAGAAGCCATTAAAAAATTCCCTGAAATAGCAGAGAAATTTCCTGAAGTGCCTAGTTTAATTTTTCAAGCACTCGATGATGCAGCTCATACAAGCCTTCGTGCAGAACAGCAACAAAGACAAATGAAACAGATGCAACAGCAATTGCAGCACAATCATAAAAGAACACTAATGACCTTATTGTTAAGTTCATTAGTGATTAGTACGGCAATTTTTTGGTCATAAAATGTTAATTAATTTCGTTCCAAAAACCGAAATTTCTGCCAAAGAAAACCTACAATGGCTATTTATTCTTAGGAATTTAATGATAGGCGGAGAATCTCTCTTCCTGTTAATTTCTATTGATGTGCTTAATATTCAGCTACATGAAAATGCTTTATGGCTAACTATTTTAGCCATTGCTTCATTTAATTTGTATACATGGATGCGTTTAAAGGCCGACCTTCCTGTGACAGAAATGGAGATATTTTCTCAATTAGCGGTTGATGTTTTAGCCATTGCAGCCTTACTTTATTTAACTGGTGGAGCGACCAACCCCTTTACTTGGATATTTTTACTTCCTGTTATTTTAACGGCTATTATTTTGCCACATGCCTATACCTGGTATATGGTTATTTTAACGACCACTTTATATACCGCATTAATTCCTTATCACGCCATACTAATTGAAGTAGAGCCACACTTAATGCTTTCTGAAAGTGTCGATTTTATGCACTCGATGCAGCATACAGTACAAGATACTGAGTTCTTAAACTTCCATATTTTTGGCATGTGGTTTGGTTTTGTTTGTAGCGCAGGATTAGTTGCTTTTTTCTCTGTTGAGCTATCCAATACCATTAAAGCTGGCGAGCGTACTATTGCTGAAGCACGTGAAAAATCACTGCAAGATGAAAGCCTTATTTCTTTAGCCTCGCTTGCCGCAAGTGCTGCACATGATATGGGTACACCTTTAGGTACTATGGCTATTGTTGCGCATGAATTAAAGGATGAAAAAAATCCTATCTCTACAAAAGAGATGCAAGAAAAAATGCAAATCATGCAAGACCAGATTCAGCGCTGTAAACAAGCCCTATCAGTTATGTCATCTTCAGCAGGTGAAATTCGCGCTGATTCTGGGCATTTAACTATTTTCACTAGTTATTTAGATGATGTGATTAACCAGTGGCGCAATCAACAACCTGGGGTTAAATTAAATTTTATTATTAACCCTTTAGCCCCCTTAAATTCACTGATTCTTGCAGAGAAAACATTAACGCACGCATTAATCAATATTTTAAATAACGCGGCTCAAGTGACACTGCCTAAAAAAGGCTTCGACTTTAGTGTGACACCTTGTAATGTTAAAAATTTTATTGGCATACAAATCCGTGATTATGGACCTGGAATCCCTAAAAAATTACTTAAAAAATTAGGTAATGAACCCATTAAAAGTGGTGCTGGACTTGGTGTTGGCTTATTCCTAAGTTGCGCTACAATTCGCCGTCTTGGTGGTTCAGTTGAAATTAGCAATGCTCCAACTGGCGGTGCTTGTATTAATATTATTCTTCCTGTTGATGAACAACCAAGTGATGACTCTCATGACTAATCAAATTCCTGCTTTACTACTCGTTGATGATGACCAAACCTACTGTTCTGTATTAAAATCCGCCCTAGAAAAACGTGAATTTAAAGTAACGGTCGCTTATGATGTAAAGTCTGGCTTAGCACTAGCAGAACAAGTAGAGCCTGAATATGCAGTCATTGATTTACGCATAGGGCATGAATCTGGTTTAGAACTAGTACAAAAGTTAATATCCTTAGATAGCAATACACAAATTATCATGCTTACTGGCTTTGCAAGTATTGCAACAGCAGTGGAGGCCATTAAATTAGGCGCAATTCATTACCTAACTAAACCTGCTGATCCTGATGAAATTTTAGCCGCATTACATAAAAATAAAGGTGATAGCTCAGTTACAATTAATGAAAATCCACTTTCAGTAAAACGTTTAGAGTGGGAACATTTACAAAAAGTATTAATGGAACACGATGGTAATATTTCTGCTGCTGCTCGCGCTCTAAATATGCACCGTCGTACCTTACAGAGAAAATTAGATAAACACCCCGTTAAATCATAAAACATGGCTACTCCTAATAAAGAACACCCTTTTGCTGAAATTATTCGTATTTTAGGCAAAGGTAAAAAAGGCTCACGACCACTAACACAAGAAGAAGCCTATACTGCAATGCGCATGATTCTTGAAGGTAAAGTAGAAGATCTACAGTTGGGTGCCTTTTTAATGCTAATGCGGGTAAAAGAAGAAACACCCGAAGAGCTCGCTGGTTTTGTGCAGGCTGTCCGTGATTCCTTGCCAACAGCGAGTATAACTGCTGATTTAGATTGGTCTAGCTATGCAGGAAAACGCAGACAATTACCTTGGTTTATTCTCAGCAGTTTATTATTAGCTGAAAATGGCATTAAAGTTTTAATGCACGGCTCTGCTTCACATACTGAAGGCCGACTATTTGTTGAAGACATGCTGCCTTTATTTTCACTGCCAACTACCCTTAACTTTGCTGATGCTGAACAGCAATTAAAATCGCATAATTTTGCCCACCTGTCTTTATCTGAAATTTGTCCCGCAATGAATAAAATGATTCATTTGCGTAAGCTAATGGGGCTACGCTCTCCTGTACATACACTCGTGCGTTTAATTAATCCTTTTAATGCGCAATACAGTATTCAAGGGATTTTTCATCCAGGCTATCGCCCTGTACATCAAGAAGCTGCTTTACTACTCAATCAACCGCATATGGCTGTTTTAAAAGGTGAAGGTGGTGAAACTGAGCGTAATCCTGATGTAGAGTGCTTAGTACAAAGCGTGCATGAAGGTGAATTATCGGATGAGGTTTGGCCCGCTTTATTTGCTAGACGGCATATAAAACCTGATACTTTAGAACCCAATCATTTATTACAGCTATGGCGAGGCGAGCTTGATAATGAATATGCAAGCGCCAGTATTATTGGCACGACTGCAATTGCCTTAAAACTTTTAGGTAAAGTTGATCATCAAAATGATGCGCATAATCTAGCCACGCAATATTGGCAAAACCGTCATACCAAAGCTTATTAATATGCTTTTCTCTTTAAAGCTTGCATTTATAACTTGCTTACTCTTATTAACGGCTTGTACTGCTTCACAACCTAAAAATACAGAGAATATTTGCGAAATTTTCCGAGAAAAAGATGATTGGTATGAATATACCAAAGACACACAAGAGAAATGGGGTGTCCCCATTCAAATACAAATGGCAATCATGCACCAAGAATCTCGCTTTGTTGCCGATGCACAACCTCCTCGCCCTTACCTATTAGGGTTTATTCCTTGGTTTAGACGCAGCTCAGCTTACGGCTACCCACAAGCACAAGATGGCACATGGGATTGGTACATTAAAGATACAGGAGTTTGGGGGACAGATAGAGATGACTTTGAGGATGCCAGTGATTTTATCGGCTGGTATTGTACTGTTAGTTCTAAAAAATTAGGTATTTCCAAGTGGGATACCGCCAGCCAGTACCTTGCTTACCACGAAGGCCACGGCGGTTTTAAAAAGAAATCTTATTTAAAAAAGCCATGGTTGATAAGAACATCCCAAAAAGTTAACCGCCGGGCTAGTACTTTTGCTAAGCAACTAGCTAGCTGCAAAGAAGAGCTAGAAGATGATGGTTGGTTCTGGTGAAAATCACAATACTAGCCTAAATTTCAGCTTGTAAAGCGCAAGCCAAAGTCTAAAGTTTTTTAAACTTATGATCCATTTTATCGACTTTAGTTTGTAGATAACTACGGTTATCAGAATTCGAATCAACTTCTATTGCTAGTCGTTGTGTTACTACAATATCCAATGCTTTTAACTGTTCAAGTTTATCAGGATTATTAGTAATTAATTGAATTGATTTTATTTGAAAACTTTTTAGCATCAATGCGGCAATGGTATATTCACGCTCATCAGGCAAATGCCCTAAATGAATATTAGCATCCACTGTATCCATACCTCCATCTTGTAAATTATAGGCCTGCATTTTTTTTAACAAACCTATTCCACGCCCTTCTTGACGTAAATACAATAAAACACCAAAACCATGCTCACTAATCATTTTTAGAGCCGTATCTAATTGTTCGCCACAATCACAACGACGTGAACCAAACACATCGCCAGTAAAACATTCAGAATGTAAACGTACGGGTACAGCTTCTTTATTCTTAACATCCCCAAAAACAAAAGCGACATGCTCTTTATTATCTTGAGTATTGCTAAAATAGTGCAATACAAATTCACCGTATTTTGTAGGAATACGTGTTTGTACTAAATTGTTAATGCTAACTGTCAATGTGTTAAAACCTAATAAAACAAGGGGAACGCATAAATCGGTATTGATTTATGCGTCATATTTAAACTATAGTTTAACTAAAACCTCAGCACGACCTTTTTCAGCCATATCACCGCCATAACGCTGAACACGATTAAAAGCAGCAGACTCTTCGGCAAATTTAGAATCTAATTTTTTAAAAGATTTAAATAAAATCGGTAAAAAAGCTAAAGTATGTGAACCACAATCGTTAAATGCTGCTGATAATGTAGGTTTTTTCCATAACAACAAAGTACCACGCTGCATTGCATAACCTAAAAATCGGCCTGTTGTGCCCATAACAGCAATAGTTCCCGCAATCATACGTGATCCACAATAGTCGCCAGCATTGCCTTCAATCAGTATATTACCTCGGCGCATGTGGTCGCCAGATCGCTGGCCAACATTACCTTTTACTAAAATCGTGCCGCCTTTCATGCCTTGTTTATTACCAGGTAATGCTGCACCTAAAAAGTCACCTGCATTACCATTAATAGTTAATAGACCATTTTTCATTTCACAAGCGGCATATAAACCAACATTACCCTTTGCAGTTAACTCACCAGATTTCATGCTCATTCCAAAATAAGCACCGATTTCACCTTCGACAGTCATAACACCATCGTGTAGTTCTTTGGCAATAAAATCTAGTTTAGCGTAGCTATTTTTTATAAGGATATTTTGTGCATCATCGCCAGAAATTTCAAATAACTCATCAACACGAATTTTACGTTTACCATTTTGTAATTCAATCGCAGCAATTTCTGCTACCGATAAATCTTTTAATAAATGGCATACCAGTGGCGACATATCAACACGTTGCTCAGTGGTTTTTATAGCAGTAAAAGTTAATGCACTCATGCCATAATCTCCTGTAGGTGGAAATGGAATGGCCCTAATTTACCGCCATAATTTCCGGCGCTAATACGTTGGATACCATTTTCAGCCCCTAAATCACAAACCGCTTGAATACCAACACGCATGGCTTTATCTATATCTTCTTTCGTTAAACCATCAATTACGATTTCCATAACCGATTCACACTCAGGCGGTAAATCAGTTTTAGTGATACCTTTTAAGGTCGGGCAAAAAGCATCATTACTTGAGGCACCTAAAGCGGGGTATTTTGAGCCAACTTTAGAACCTGAACGTACAATACCACCCGGAAATGGCATAATCACATTGGGTAATTTTTTCATTTCTACAATAGCCGCTTCACACGCTGCTAAAGCTTGTGGTTGTGATTTGGCTAACACTAAAAAGTTACCACCACCAACCGCATCAACACGTCCTGTTGTTGCTTCGGTTAAAAATTCACCATCCATGACAGGTATACGCCAGTAACGTTTGCCATTAATCTTTTTAGAGGTTTGAAAGCCATCACCGAAATAACGTAAATTTTTACCTAGTGGAATTTGTAGGCCTTCATCAATCCCCGCAAATAAAGCAGATGTTGGTGAGGTTAAAACACATTGTCCTGCACGTGTTTCCAATTGCTTTGCTAAGCCTTTGCCACCCATTGCAAAAATCAATACCGAAACACCCGGTCGCCCATCTGGAGTTTCGGATGGATCAAGCACTTTCTCAATTCCTGCTTCACAACCACAAGCAATCACTGAGGTTGCAAAACCTGTCATCGCTTGCGCAGAAATCATTGCCCATTTTTCATTTTGTGCGGTAATAATTGCACGGGTTGCTTTCATTGGAAACGCTTCGGCGAAGGTTTCATCAATGCTTACACCATTAATAATCATAATCTATGAACTCACTTTAGTAATAATGTAAACACTATGAAATGCTATTTAATGAATGCGCCGTTAAACTGCCTCGGCCATCTTCAGTAATTTCATCATTGCTCATTTTGAAATTACCCAATTTCATGGTCATAAAACGATCAAAGTATTTTTCCAAACTTTTTTCTACCGAGTTATCCCACTCAGGTGTAACAATATGAGTTGTACCCCATGTTGTATGTACGACCTTTCCATCAACAACCACTAATTCACCGTCTTTAAAGACATAATCAGGTTTTTCAAACATTTTTTCCCGATCAGTATTTTCGGTGTAAACCGTAATATCTGCCCATGCACCTTCACCTAAACTACCTCGATCATCTAAACCAATTAATTTAGCCGCACCTGCTCGTGTTAAAATCGCAATTTCTTGTAATGAATACTCGCGGTCAATCGAGGCTAATGTAGTCATTTTTTGCGCTTCTGGATGTATAGTCGCTAACATATCGTTACGAAAACTCTTATCCATTAATAAACGAATTAAATGCGGGTAAGTGGTAAAAGGCGCACCATTTGGATGATCCGTCGTTAAGAATACACACCAAGGATCATCTACCAATAAGAAAATCTCTAAGCCAATCGCCCATTGCAGCGCATTAACAAAGTTTTGATCACGATACTTAAATGGCACAACACCACAACCTGCATCACACTCAATATCCATACAGACCCATTTATTAGGGTTTGCAAAGCCATGGTTTGCATGCTGACGCATATTATCACCCGATGCCGTAATGGTTTGGCCAAATAAAATCTGACCTACATCTGCAGTAATATTTTTATTTTTATTGATGGCTTCAGCAATTGCCGCTCCACCTGAAGAAAATTTAAAATCCCCTTCCGTACCATAACTATGAAATTGAATATGCGTTAAATGCATGGGTAAGCCACCAATACCTTGCATGGTATCAATGGTTGTTTCTACATTACCCGGTACACCAAGGTTACAACCATGTACGTGCAATGGATGTTTAACACCAATCTCTTTAACTGCCGTTGCAAGAACTTGTAATATCTCACGCGGTGTTACATTGTAATGTGCATTTTTTTCATCTAGGTCTAGCTGACGCTGATTAAATTTAAAAGCATTAATCCCACCTGGGTTAACCACTTTTACGCCAATTGCTTTTGCTGCATTCATTGTCCATGCAACATAGTCATTGATTGCTTTTTGGTCTTTTTTAGCCGTTAGCATACGTAGTAAATAATCATCACTACCTAACATCACATAACCACCTTTATCTAAGATGGGAATATCTGCCATTTCCATGTGCGCTTGACGTGCATTAACTGGCAAAATAGCGGGCTCAAAACCCGCTGTATACCCCATCTCAGCGTATCGATAGCCTGCTGTAAATGAACTAGGCATTGCATGACCACAGCCTGATCGCGTAATATCTGAGCGATAAACAGGGTCTTTACGATGGTCTTCAGGTATCAGCATACGGGCAATATTACCTTTACCACCACCAATATGCGTATGCATATCAATAGCACCCGCCATAACCACTTTACCTTTTAAATCGTACTCTTTGTCGATAGGCATCTCAGCTGGCGGCTGATTAATAAATTTACCATCTAAAACAAAAAGAGTTTTAACCTGACCATCGATACCACTGGCAGGATCATAAACCGTTCCGCCCGTTAGTTTTATTAACATGAATATTCCCTACAGCGCTTGTTCAATTGCATTCAGTACCTCTGCCGTACTTGGCAGCCCTGAATGACGTAATTTTTTAAGACGAATCGCCACAACACTATCTAAACGATAAGCATGACCCGCATGATCGATCCCAGGCGTTCCTACCGGTATAAAGACATCAGGCTCTTTATCAAAAACCATTCCTGAGCGCGCAACAACAATCGTTGGTACATCTGTTTTAGGTGGCACGGAAGCGATATTAAAGGCTTGTACCCAACATAAAGCATCTGCTTCACCATTCTCTAGCATGACTGCACTATCAAATAAGAAAGGATCATACTCTGGGTAGCCTGCTGAAAACTTAGCTCTTGCTGGATAAGCAGATATCCAACCACAGACTTGGTTCGCGGTTTGATCGCCCTCTTTTCCCCCTAAAGGAAAGCCAGAACTACGCGTATCCACAGTGTTTAAATCTTTTACCATTTCCGATAACATCTGCACGGTTAACTCTGCTTGGTCAAAATTAAGAGCACCAGCTGCCCAAGTAACAACACTATATTTAGTCGCTTTTAATTGTTCTGCAATGGTTTGTAATTCACTAACTGCAATTCCACAAACTGATTCAGCAACAATCTTTTTATTTTTAACAAGTGCGCGTAACACAGCCATTACTTCAGGTAAATTTGCGTCAGCACACTCTAAAACTTTTGCACTAACGCCTGCCGGAGAAGTAGAAGCATTACCAGAAGGTGCTTTACCTAAATAGACGATTTCCCTATTACTTGTATCATCTAGGAACATCGATTCTTTGTTCCATAAATAGCGCTCAAAGAATCGTGGTGAAAAGCCTTCTAAGTCAACCCCGACAACTAACAAATAATCACAGCGGTTTTTAATTTCCGCTAAAGTTGTATTCATCCAACCGGTATCTTGTAATGCTAAGAAATTACGTCGTGCGCCCGTAAAATTCATATTATCGACAACAGCACCTGCTTTATCAGCAACCGCCATTACACCACGCATACCGTTCACATCGGACGCACATCCACCCATAATCGGCTGATTGCTAGCACGTAATAAATCAGCTGCTTTAGCAATAGCAAGGCCTAAACTAACTTCTTCGCCATTGACTCTTGCGCTGGTGTCGGTAATCGACTGCTCAAATGCTGGCGTATTTACAGTACAACCATTCGCCGTAACTTTTACAGAGTTACCATCAACCTGAACGCTTAAATCATCTGCACCTATTCCACAAAAAGGACTGGGTACTTCCGTTATTTCGGTCACTTGCTTTCCCTCTTAATATATTTAAATCGTGGATCTTCTGGTGTACCTTCAAAAACACCTTTTGATGTCTCTGCGGCATCCCACATAACTACTTCTTCAATTTTTTTGGCCAACTCAAAATCTTTGTCAGTAATGCCTTTTGCTGAGTGCGTTACTAATTTAACGATAACAAAAGCATATGAAATAGTCATATCAGGGTGATGCCATGCGGCCTCTGCAAGATGCCCCACGGTGTTAACTACCATCAATGTCGACTTCCAACTACTGGTTTTTATCTTGCGACGAATCCAGCCTTTTTCATAAGTCCAATGTGGTAACTCATCAGCTAAACGTTGATTTACTTCACTATCAGTATAAGCATTACTCATGTTGCTACCTTCTTGGTTAATTATGTAAAAATTCTGGTAATGAAACTAATGAAATCCCTTTATTTTTAGCTAAAACTTTATCTTGGTCGGTGTTATATCCCCAATCAGCCAACTGCAATTTAACCTTCGTTAACTTATTATTATTTTGCACATTAATTAGGGTGGGTAATCTATCTTCAACAAAGCATAGCGGAGTATCACCATGCTTTTCTTGCAGCATTAACAAAACCTCTTCTTTACTTAGCTTTGCATCCAGTCCAAAAATATTTTCAGAAGGCAATTCAACTTGATTAACCTTTAAAACTTCTTCAACAAAACGCTCTTGTTTGGTAGTAATAATGTACCAAGGGGAGCCATTTAATACTTGTAATTTATCTGCAACACCGGCAAATAAAGGATTCATTTGCACCCATTCAGCTCGTGCTCTCTTTATCCATTGGTCACGAGTTTGGCCAAATAAGGTTTTCAATGCCTCTGTATCGCCTTCTAGCTCTTTTAAAAAACTGAAGATATTAACCTTAATGCTTTCTACAGACTCGCCTTGTTGTAACAAGCGCATAAATAAAATAGACTCATAGCCTGTTTCTAATAAAGGACGCAACTGACGGAACTGGTCAATATGCTGTTCAGTTGGCACAGTTCCAGCCATATCTGACCATAATTGTGTTGCTACTTTCCAGCCAGTAATGGCTGTTTCAATGGCGCTATCACAAATAACACCATCAAAATCTAATGCATAAATAGGAGTTTGGTCCATTTAATAGTTTTCCAGTTCTACTTTTATTTAATCTTCAAAAACATTACGAATAATAGCAACAATTTCTCTTACCGTGTCGTCACTTAGTTCTGAACAGATTGGTAATGAGATACAACGAGCTGCAATTGCTTCCGTTTCAGGTAAAACTTGCCCTGCGCAATCTTCTTTAAAGACATTTTGTTGATGCAATGGAACAGGGTAATAAACCGCACAACCCACGCCTTTATCTTGCAATGCTTTTAAGATGTCATCACGACGATCTGATAATAATGTGTATTGATGATAAACGTGTACACCAACTCCATCCTCATAAGGCGTTTCTACTGGTAAATCAGCCATTAATTCTGAATATAAATGCGCGGCATGACGACGGCTATCATTATAACGATCAATACGTTTTAATTTTGCACGTAAAACGACTGCTTGCATATCATCTAAGCGACTATTAAAGCCAATAACATCATGATAATAACGAACGTTAGATCCATGATTACGTAGTTGCTTTAATTTATCAGCTGTTTCATCAGAATTTGTAACGACTAAACCGCCATCTCCAAAAGCACCTAAATTTTTACTAGGAAAAAAACTATATCCACTTGCATTTCCCATGCTTCCTGTTTGCTTATCATCAATAGATGCCCCAAACGATTGTGCGCAATCTTCAATGATTTTTAAATCATGTTTAGCACATACCGCTTGAATCGCTGGCATATCAACTGGCAAACCAAATAAATGTACTGGCATGACCGCTGTTGTTTTATCAGTAATCGCCGCTTCTATCGTTGCAGCAGTAATGTTGAATGTTTTAGGATCTACATCAACAAAAACTGGTATTGCACCTACATATTTAATTGCTTCAGCCGTCGCGATAAAAGTAAATGCACTGGTAATGACTTCATCACCCGCTTTAATTCCTTCAGCGATTAAAGCCAAATGTAAAGCATCTGTTCCTGAAGCTACACCGATTGCATGTTTAACACCTAAATATTCTGCTGCCTCTTTTTCAAAGCCTTGAACATTCGGTCCAAGAATAAAAGAACAATTTTCAATTGTTGTTGCTAAACCCGCTTCAACTTCATCTTTAATTTCTGCGTATTGTGCTTTCAGGTTGACCATTGGGATCATACGGTGACTTCCTTTTTATATATTTATAATAAGTAAGAGATATTCTATAAAACTTTCAATTACTGAAGCAACTTAGTGATTTCAATTGCAGTTGCTAATGCGCGTCTTCCGGCTTCTCCATTAACTAATGGTGCATCTCCAGTTTCTATACAGGCAACAAATTGCTTTATTTCTTCTAATAAGGCATCACCATTCTCAAACACTGATTTCTCAGTTTCAATAGAAGGTACGCCTGGGAACATTTCTTTATCACCAGTAAAGTGCTTGGTTAATACGCGCTCTTGAAAATCAACTGAGATATATGAGTTAGGACGAAACATACGCATTTTACGTTCCATTTTCATACTAATACGACTCGCTGTTACGTTAGCAACACAGCCATTTTTAAAGGTTAACCTTGCATTAGCAATGTCTGTTCCTTTTGTTAATACAGAAGTACCACTGGCTTCCATACGATCTACTTCAGAATCAACAATGGCTAAAATAATATCAATATCATGAATCATTAAATCTAATACTACGCTCACATCATTAGCTCGCGGGTTAAACGGTGACAAACGGTGTGATTCAATAAATACAGGCTTATCGTCCATTTCACCTAAACCCATAACTGCCGGGTTAAACCTTTCCAAATGACCTACTTGTAAAATAAGATTTTTCTCTTTTGCAATGACTATTAACTCATCAGCCTCGGCAACGGTTACTGTAATAGGTTTTTCTACCAGTACATGTGCCCCTGCATTTAAGAAGTCTTTAGATACTTGATGATGCAAAGTTGTAGGAACAACAATACTAACTGCATCCACATTACCCAATAAAGACTGATAATCTGTTAGTGCTTCAGCACCATGCTTATCTGCAACATCTTTTGCAGCTTGTTCATTAATATCAACCACAGCAACCAACTCACAATTTGGCAGAGAAGCATATTTTTCAGCATGGAACTTACCTAAGTAACCCGTTCCGATTACAGTACATTTAAGTTTAGACATATCATTTCTTGTAAAATTAAAAATTCTCGTATTATATCTGATTTAGAGCCTACTCCAAAATTACTAGACATAAACTCGATAAATCACCCTTTATACACCTAGCATAAGGCTGGCACCGTGCGTTCTCAGCCATGATCGATGGCTTTTATATTGAGGGCAGTGCTGAGCCACTAAACTCCAAAAATTCCTTGAATGATTTCGATGTTTTATATGACATATTTCATGTATCACGACATATTCCAATACTGCCTCTGGTGCTAATATTAAAAGCCAATTCATATAAATATCATCATGAATTCCACAACTTCCCCAGCGACTTTTTTGCTCTCTTATTCGGATTGATCTAGGGTTTAGTTGATATAGTTTCCCGTATTTTTCAGAAACAATTTCTACTTTATCTAAGCATTGCTGCCATAACCAGTCTTTATATGTCGAGCGTATTAAATCACTACGTTCTTGTTGGCAGCCTAATTTTAATTGCTCTGGAAGCGTAGCGGTAAAAGCGTTATCAAAGTTAAAACTTAACCGCGAACAAGTAGTAAATTGTAAATATAGTGGGTATTGCTGCCCCGAAAACATAAGCAGACTCTCTTCTTGATATAGCTCGGGAGATAAACGCACTGTACTGTTCTTTTTTTGCTGAATCTTTTTTTGTGTCGCTACTATCCAGTCACTTTTACTATTCGCAAATTGTTGCAATAACTTAATCGGCATTTTAACCGGCGCGACTAACTCCACAGTCTCTGCTGTAACAATAATTCGCGCTCGTTTTGCTCGCTGACTACGCCGTATTATGTAATTATCTTGCATACTCATTAATTAATTCACGTTATACTTTTATTTTTCTTAAAGAAATAAAAAACAAGACTGACTATGAATAAAAGACTCACCTCATTATTGCTCGCCCAATTTCTTTCTGCCTTTGCTGATAATGCGATTTTATTTACCGTCATTGCTATTGTTATGCAATCAAATGAACTTGCCCCTTGGTATATCCCTGCACTACAAAGCATGTTTTTAATTTCCTTTATTATTTTTGCACCTTGGGTCGGTGCTTTTGCAGACTATTATGCAAAATCAAAAATTTTATTGTTTGCCAACTTAATTAAAGCGATGGGAGCCATCCTTTTATTACTTAATATCGAGCCTTTGCTTGCTTATGCATTAGTAGGAGCAGGAGCTGCTTTATATAGCCCAGCAAAATATGGGATTTTACCCGAGCTAGTTGACCAACAACAACTTGTTAAAGCAAATAGTTTAATTGAAGGTTCAACCATTTTAGCCATTCTTCTCGGCATGGTCATTGGTGCTCAAATTGCAGACTATTCTATTTCTTTAGCACTCAGCAGTATCATTGTTTTATTTATCATTTCTGCATTAATCAGCCTATTACTACCAAAAAATAAATCCAACAAAGAAACCCACTCTGGAAGCATTAGACATTTCTATCAACACTTATGTGATTTTTTATCCAGCCCTCGCGCTCGCTTTGCTGTTTTAGGTGGTTCTTTATTTTGGCTTGCAGCCGCCACTTTACGGGTTATTTTAATTGCTTGGGCACCACTCATCTTATTTAGTAAAAATGCCAGTGAAATCGCTGAATTAACACTCTTTTTAGCTATTGGAATCATTATTGGATCCGCCCTTGTACCGCGTTTAATTTCTTTAGAAAATATTCGTCGTGTACGTATCCCTGCTTTACTAATGAGCATTTTTATTGCCTTATTAAGCTTTACGGATACCTTATGGGAGGCTCGTTCCATGCTTTTAGCAATAGGCTGCGCTGGCGGCATGTTTATCGTACCCATTAATGCTGCTTTGCAAGAAATTGGCTATAAAAGTATTGGTAGTGGTTCCGCTGTTGCTCTGCAAAACTTTTTCCAAAATGTTGCCATGTTAATCGGCGTAGGCTGCTATACCTATGCGAGCTCAATTGATATAAGCCCTGTTACCACCATGCTTAGCCTAGGCGTTTTTATTTTTATTTGTACTTTCGTTATTTCACTACTACTTCCGCCAGCCCCGCAAAAAACAAGTTAATAGTAATTCGATATTATTTTTAATACTGGTTTGGTCTACTGAGTTTTGCATTAATAGAGGTAGACACGCCCCTTGAACAGCACTCATCAATACCTTTGATGCCTTATCTATTTCAAGCTCGGTATAGCCTGAATTTATAACGTTTAATGAATCACAAAAACACATTTGCAATTCTGCTTGTGCTCTATCATAGGCTTTTTCTGATGGTAAATTTCTCAATGTTTGATGCTGCAATAACATGCGGCATAATCCACGCTCCTTCAATACAAACTCAAAATAAGCTATCGCAATGGCTAAACACTCTTTTTCAGATGTAATATCCTGCAATATCTTTTCTGTGGTACGCGTTTTAATTTGTGTATTAAGATCATCCATATTTTCAAAAACCATGTATACACTGGCAACGGTATACCCCATATCGGCTGAAATTTGCCTAATTTTTAATGCACTAAAGCCTTGCTCACGTACAATATTTTCAGCAGCCTCTAATACCATCGTCTTAATTTCATTACGACTATGCTCACTACGCCTTGCCATATTACTTCCACACTCACTTATGATTGATTTAGAATAGCCATACTTCGCGCGGTCACGACTGCGGTTTTCTATCGGTCGATTTTAGCCGATAGCTGCGTTGATAAAACAGTTGCGTAGCCAGCTATGCGCCTATTTTATCGCCTTGCTATCGACTAAAATCAACTTGATATAAAATCCACATCTGTGACCGCGCGAAGTATAATAAATACAAAAGGGAAAATCCTTTTAACTTGGATAATTATGAACGAAGAACTTATTGCTGTCGTCGATAAAAATGACCAATTTATCGAAAATAAAGCACGAAATGAAGTACACCAACTTGGGCTTCGCCATAGAGCTGTACACATTTTACTTTTTAATGATAAAAATCAATTATTTTTACAAAAACGCTCATTAAATAAAGATATCAATGCAGGGCTATGGGATACCTCTGCCGCAGGCCATGTTGATGCGGGAGAAAGTTACGATACTTGCGCGCATAGAGAAACTATTGAAGAACTAGGAGTTTGTGTAGACTCAACGTTAAAGTTCCTATTTAAACTTCCTGCATTACCAGAAACAGGCATGGAATTTGTACAAGTCTATCGTTTCTCTCATAACGGCCCTTTTATTTTAGAAGCTAAAGAGATTGATGATGGCCAGTGGTTTTCCACTAAGGACATTTCTTTACGTGTAAAAAATAATGACCCGAGTTTAACAGAAACTTTCAAATCGCTTTGGACAAAGTTCGAGGCCTATTCTGATGCATAGGTCAGAATTAAATAGTTATTTGGAAAACACCCTTCAAACTCAAGATTTCAAAGACTATTGCCCTAACGGCTTACAAGTTGAAGGAGCGACAGAAATTAAAAAGATTGCTTTTGCCGTTTCTGCCACGCTCGATTCTATTAAACAAGCAGTGACACTGGGCGCCGATACCTTAATTGTCCACCACGGCCTTTTTTGGTATTTTCAAGGTGCTAAAACATTAACTAATAGCTTTGCTAAACGTATCTATCCTCTAGTACAAAATAATATTAACTTATTTGCTTATCATTTACCTCTTGATGCACATCCTAAAATTGGTAATGCTGCAGTTTTAGGAAAACTTTTAGGCATTCAACAGAGCTCTGCTTTTGGTAATTACAAAGGATCTCCTACTGGTATTAAAGGAGACTTAATAAAGCCTATAAATGCAAAAGAGCTAAGTACAAAACTTCAATCTATACTCAATCATGACATTATCATTGCTTGTCCTGATGAAACACAGTTAATTAAATCCATTGGCATTATTACCGGAGGAGCCAATAAAGACTGGGTGTTAGCCCAAGAAGCTGGCTTAGATGCCTATATTACAGGTGAAATTTCTGAGCATGACTAGCATGAAAGCCAAGAAAACAATATCCATATGTTTGCTGGCGGTCACTACGCCACGGAGATTTTTGGAGTATTAGCATTAATGCAAAAAATACAAGCCGAATATAGCATTGAGTGTATTTTTATTGATAGCGATAACCCTGTTTAAATAAAGGTTTTATAAGAATACTCAAGCACCCTCTTTTGGTGCAAAAATTGAATAATAAATTTTATTAAATTTGCTTAACTCATAATACATCAATCACTTACACTCTGGCATATAATGTGCATTTAAATTATCAGTATTGATTTTTTATACTATAATGATCAGACTTATGCTGCCCCGCCTCTAAGACGTGTAGCTTAGCCAATAATAATAACCATCAGGAGACACTTAGATGTCAGTAGAGAACGTTTTAAAAATGATTAAGGAAAACGATATCAAATTTGTTGATTTTCGTTTTAGTGATACACGCGGAAAAGAGCAGCATGTAACTTTCCCTGCACATTCTATCGATGAAGATACTTTTGAAGAAGGCAACATGTTCGACGGGTCTTCTGTTGCAGGTTGGAAAGGAATTAACGAATCAGACATGATTCTGATGCCTGATGCATCGACTGCTGTTATCGACCCTTTCTTTGATGATAATACATTAATTTTACGTTGTGACATCATCGAGCCTAATGATATGCAAGGCTACGAGCGTGATCCACGTTCAATTGCAAAACGTGCAGAAGCTTATATGCAATCTACAGGTATTGCTGACACTGCTTATTTTGGTCCTGAAAATGAATTTTTCGTCTTTGATGATGTTCGTTGGAATAATGACATGGGTAGCTGCGGCTACAAAATTGATTCTGAAGAAGCAGGCTGGAATTCAGAAAAAGCATATGAGGATGGCAATACAGGTCACCGTCCTGGTGTAAAAGGCGGTTATTTTCCAATTCCTCCTGTTGATTCTCTACACGACATGCGCGCAGCAATGTGCTTAGCTCTAGAAGAAATGGGACAAGTCACTGAAGTGCATCATCATGAAGTTGCAACGGCTGGACAATGTGAAATTGGTACTAAATTCAATACGCTAGTTAAAAAAGCGGATGAAGTTTTAGAATTAAAATATGTTGTTGCTAACATTGCTCACGCATACGGAAAAACAGCTACTTTTATGCCTAAGCCTCTTGTTGGTGACAATGGTAACGGTATGCACGTTCACCAATCTTTATTTAAAGAAGGTAACAACCTGTTTTCAGGCGATTTATACGGCGGTTTATCTGAAACTGCTTTATTCTACATCGGCGGTATTATCAAGCATGCAAAAGCACTTAACGCTTTTGCAAATGCATCAACAAACAGTTACAAACGTTTAGTACCTGGTTTTGAAGCACCTGTTATGCTTGCTTACTCTGCTCGTAACCGTTCAGCATCTATCCGTATTCCTTTTGTTAACAACCCAAAAGGCCGTCGTATTGAGTTACGTTTTGGTGATTCAACTGCTAACCCTTACCTTTGCTTCGCTGCAATGTTAATGGCCGGCCTTGATGGTATCCAAAACAAAATTCATCCTGGTGAAGCAATGGATAAAGATCTATATGACTTACCACCAGAAGAAGAAAAATTAATTCCTCAAGTTGCTGTTTCATTTGATGAGGCACTAGCTGCATTAGATAAAGACCGTGAGTTCCTAACTCGTGGCGGTGTATTTACTAATGATGCAATTGATGCTTATATTGAATTAAAAATGGAAGAAGTGACTCTTTTACGCATGAGTACTCACCCTGTTGAATTTGATATGTACTATAGCTTATAGGCTTTCCTTGCTATTTAGCTTAAGGTATTAGCAAAAAAGGGTAACTATTTTTTTAGTTACCCTTTTTTTATACCCAATTTTTGACTATTTTGGTGCAATACTCTCCACAGCGCACCACAATATTTAAAAACTATTACATTCATTCTAGCAGCACACATTAACTAACTGTTTTAATAGGGGATATAGCTTTAAAAATAATTCTCAATATGGCTTATTTTTTGCTTTAAATACTATTAACACCAACTACCCCTTACATGTATGCCCACTGCTCAGCAAATTATTGATTACCTAAATTCTGCAATTTTAGTTTTTGATAAACAATTATCTTTATTAAAGATTAACACTGCTGGAGAAGTACTTTTTGATGATAGCGCACGCCATTTAATTGGAAAACCTGCAAATAAATTATTCTTCGCACAAGCTGCATTAATTTCAGAGTTAGAACGTGCTATCAAGCAAGGTGATAGCTTTGTAGACCGAGAATTAACATTAAAATTACCCCATAAAAACATCACATTAAATTGCAGCGTTACTCCCATACTTGAAAATAATCAATTATCTAGTTTAATCGTTGAATTACAGCAAATTGATCGGCATTTACGTATATCAAAAGAAGAACAGCTATTAACACAGCAAAATGCATCAAAAATACTAATGCGCGGTGTCGCTCATGAAATTAAGAACCCGTTAGGCGGCTTGCGTGGTGCCGCACAATTATTAGAATTAGAAGACGATTCTCTAAAAGAGTACACACGCATTATTATTGAAGAAACTGACCGCATCACAATGTTAATGAATAAAATGCTGGGATCCAATAAGATTCCCAATAAAGTTAAATTAAATATTCATGAACCATTAGAACGAGTTAGGCAACTCGTACAAGCTGAGGTTAATGACTCAATCAAGATACATTGTAATTATGACCCAAGTATTCCTGAACTAAATGCCGATAAGGATCAATTAATACAAGCATTTTTAAATATCCTTCGGAATGCAGCTCAAGCTATTACAGGTGAGCATGGCGAAATCACAATACGCACTCGAATTTCACAGCAAATGACCATTGCCAATAAATGCCATAAATTAATTGCTAAAATTGATATTATCGATAATGGTGTAGGCGTAAAACCTGAATTAATGCAGCAAATTTTTTACCCTATGGTAACAGGGAAAGAGGATGGAACTGGGCTTGGCCTACCTATTTCACAATCTATTATTAATCAATATGGCGGACTTATTGAATTTAGCAGCGATGAAAAGCAAACAATCTTCTCTATCTTTTTACCTTTAGGAAATATTAATGGATACTAATTTTTGCGTATGGATAGCTGATGATGACAAATCAATTCGCTGGGTAACAGAAAAAGCCTTAAATAAAGCTGAGATATCTACCCAATGCTTTAGCAATGCCCAGTCCATGCTTGATGCACTAGTACATGATACTCCCGATGCTATTTTATCGGATATTCGTATGCCAGGAATTAATGGTTTAGTTTTATTAAAAAAAGTACAACAATCTCATCCCGAATTACCAATCATCATTATGACGGCACACTCTGATTTGGATAGTGCAGTATCATCTTTTCATGGCGGTGCTTTTGAATACCTACCTAAACCGTTTGATATAAACGAAATGACAGCTATTGTTGAGCGAGCTTGTTTATTTTGCCGACAACAAAATAAAAAAACATCAGCCCCTGCAAACAGCTTAGCCAATACCCCTGAGATCATTGGTGAAGCACCTGCAATGCAAGAGGTTTTTAGAATTATAGGCCGCTTAGCTAAATCCAATATAACCGTACTTATTAACGGACAATCAGGCACAGGAAAAGAACTTGTTGCTAAGGCCTTGCACCAGCACAGCCCAAGATCAAAAGAAGCTTTTATTGCCTTAAATATGGCTGCAATTCCAAAAGATTTATTAGAATCTGAATTATTTGGCCATGAAAAAGGTGCTTTTACTGGTGCCGTTTCACGCAGAGCTGGTCGCTTTGAGCAAGCAAATAATGGCACTTTATTTTTAGATGAAATTGCTGATATGCCCGTTGAACTACAAACCCGTTTATTACGCGTGCTTGCAGGCCATGAATTTTATCCTTTAGGCGCACGCACTGCGACTAAAGTCAATGTCAGAATTATTGCAGCGACTCATCAAAACCTTGAATCATTAGTCGAGCAAGGTGTATTTAGGGAGGACTTATTTCACCGACTTAATGTTATTCGCATTCAAATTCCTGCCCTGAACGAACGTAGTCAAGATATCCCTACCTTATTGCAGCACTTTTTACACCTTGCAGCGAAAGAATTAGAAACTGAAGTGAAAACTCTGAGTATAGAAGCGGAAGGTTTTTTATGCCAATTAAGTTGGCCAGGAAATATTCGCCAACTTGAAAATATGTGTCGTTGGTTAACGGTAATGACTGCAGGGCGTGAAATTCATATTAAAGACTTGCCACCTGAATTTTTAGAACTTGAAAAAAATCAGAAAAATTTTAAGTCTGATAACATGGGCTGGAGTGATCTTTTACAAGAAAATGTAGCAAGAATGCTAGTAGCAAGCGAAAGTAATATCGCTAAAAAAGTAATTGAATCAGCAGAAAAAGTTTTAATTCAAACCGCTTTAAAACATACACAAGGACGCCGACAAGAAGCGGCTAGTCTGCTCGGGTACGGAAGGAATACCTTAACGAGAAAAATAAAAGATTTAGAAATTAAAGAGTAATTTTTATTTTTTATTTAAATGTCTGCTTAAAATTTTATTTTCAGATTTCAACTTAACAGTATGCACATAAGTCGCAATAAAACCAATACAAATACCTGCAATTAATTCAATAGTCAAAGCCACTGCTAAAGGTAGTTGTACTTGTGTAATATATAAATTAATATCAACAATTTGAAAATTTAATAATGAAAACCCAAGTGCTAGAATTGCAATTGTAGCAAAAAAAATTATCGCTATTATTCGTATCATATTAATATTTAAACTCTTATAAATATTTAAAATTAATAAGGGTAGCTACAAACTACCCTCATCAAAACACAATACTTTCTTATTAGAAAGTATCTTTAATCTGTTATTTTGTATTGATCTTTAGAGCTATCAACACGATCACGTAATTCTTTACCTGGTTTAAAGTGTGGCACATATTTTTCTGTTAAGGAAACAGCTTCACCAGTTTTAGGGTTTCGCCCTATTCTTGGCTTACGATGATGTAATGAAAAACTACCAAAACCACGCACTTCTATTCTTTCATTTGTTGCCAACGATTGAGCCATTTGCTCTAAAATACATTTAATAGCTAATTCAACATCCTGTAATGCCAAATGCGGTTGTTTTTTTGATAACTGTTCAATTAATTCAGATTTAGTCACTCTAATTCCTAGTATTGTAAATTATTTCAAGACACAGCTTATACTTTTCTATAGACATAAAAAAAGGGATTTAATCATTAAAAATTAAATCCCTCTTCTCAGACTATTTAAGTTTATTTATCCAATTGCTTGAATAAATCACCCATAGTTGATGTACTAGCAGCTTGCTCTGAAAAATCTTTCATTACAGCTGTTTCTTCATCAGAATCTTTCGCTTTAATAGATAAAGAGATAGATTTGTTCTTTTTATCTACGCCGATAAATTTAGCTTCAACTTCATCGCCAACTTTTAACACAGTTGTTGCATCTGCAACACGGTCACGTTGAATTTCAGAAGCTCTTAAGTAACCTTCCATAGCATCACTTAAAGTAATTACAGCACCTTTAGCATCAACTTCTTTCACAGTACCCGTTACAATGCTACCTTTTGCATGAATTGCAATGTAGTTTTGGAAAGGGTCTTGCTCTAGTTGTTTAATACTTAAAGAAATACGCTCACGTTCAGCATCAACAGCTAAGATCACTGTTTCTACTTCATCACCTTTTTGGTAACCACGAATTGAATCTTCAGGAGTATCTGACCAAGAAATATCAGACATATGAACCAGACCATCAATGCTACCATCCAATCCGATAAAGATACCGAAATCAGTGATTGATTTGATTTTTCCTGAAATTTTATCGCCTTTGTTATGAGTCGCTGCAAATTCATCCCAAGGATTAGTTTTACATTGTTTCATACCTAAAGAAATACGACGACGTTCTTCGTCAATTTCAAGAATCATTACATCAACTTCGTCGCCTAGTGCAACCACTTTAGCTGGGTTAACATTTTTGTTTGTCCAATCCATTTCAGAAACGTGAACTAAACCTTCAACGCCTTCTTCAACTTCAACAAAACAACCGTAGTCAGTTAAGTTGTTAACTTTACCAGTTACACGAGTACCTGGTAGGTAACGGTCGCTGATTGCTGACCATGGATCTTCAGCCATTTGTTTCATACCTAATGAAACACGAGTTTTTTCTTTATCGAATTTAAGAACTTTAACTTCGATTTCTTGACCGATTTCAACACACTCAGATGGGTGACGAACACGTCTCCATGCCATATCAGTGATATGTAATAAACCATCGATACCACCTAAGTCAATGAATGCACCGTAGTCAGTTAAGTTTTTAACTATCCCTTTAACGACGATTCCATCAGCCAGTGTTTTAAGTAGCTCATCTCTTTCTGCGCTGTATTCTTTCTCTACAACAGCACGACGTGATAGAACTACGTTGTTACGTTTTTGATCGATTTTAATAACTTTGAATTCTAAATCACGACCTTCAAGGAATGTTGTGTCTCTGATTGGACGAACATCAACTAATGAACCCGGTAAGAAAGCACGTAATGCGCCAACAGCAACCGTGAAACCACCACGAACTTTACCATTGATACGACCAGTGATAGTTTCTTCTGCTTCGAAAGCAGTTTCCAACTCACCCCAGGCTTTATGTTTCTTCGCTTTATCACGAGAAAGTAAAGTAGCCCCTAATCCATCTTCAATTAGGTCTAATGCAACTTCAACTTCGTCGCCAACGCTAACTTCTAGATCACCTTTTTCATCTAAAAACTGCCATTTTGGTATGACACCTTCTGATTTTAATCCTGCACTAACAATAACTTTATCGTTGTCGATATCAACAACAGTACCAATTAGCATAGAACCAACACGCATTTCCGTTTGGACTAAACTTGCTTCAAATAATTCCGCAAAGCTCTCGCTCATTTTGTTTTCCCTAGACCAGCTTTAAAAGAATTTAAAATAACCCTTTCGCTCAGTCTATATAGTCTTTCATTAAAATAAAGCTGTATGTCATCATACAACCCTCAAAGTTATTACTTTTCAGCTAATGCTAATACTTGATTAATCACTTCATCTATTGATAAATGGGATGAATCTATATAAACAGCATCGTCCGCTGCGACCAATGGCGCGGCTTTCCGATCGATATCGCGACGGTCACGCTCTTGAATCTCTTTAGTAAGCTTATCAATATTAGCATCAATTCCTTTCTCTTTCAACTGCTTAAACCTTCTTTTCGCTCTTTCTTCCGCACTCGCTGTTAAAAAAACTTTAATTTCAGCATCTGAAAAAACTACGGTCCCCATGTCACGACCATCAGCCACCAATCCAGGAAGCTGCCTAAAATCTTTTTGTTTTTGCAGTAAAACCGCCCTTACCTCTGGATAAGCAGCAACTTTAGAAGCCACTGACCCAGTTTCTTCGGTAGGTAGTCTATGGGTAATATCTACACCCTCTAAAAGCACCGTTAACTCATCACCACAATCAAAAGCAAGATCCATATCAGTGGCTACTTGCGCCATGACTTGCTCATCATCTAAATTGGCTTGTTTATCTAAAGCAGAAATAGCGAGCGAGCGATAAATTGAACCACTATCTAAATAATTCCACGCTAATTTTTTAGCAACAGCACGACTAACCGTTCCTTTACCTGCTCCACTTGGACCGTCGATTGTTATAACAGGGATACTCATAAAACATTCTCACTACTAATATTAAGCCCTAAACGACTTGCTAACTTAACAAAATCAGGGAATGAGGTATTAACATTAGCGCAGTCATCAATCACGATAGTACCTGATGCTCGTAAAGCCGCAATAGCAAACGCCATAGAAATACGGTGGTCTCCATGTGAAATCACCTTACCAGAGCCAATAGCTCCGCCTTGTATAATCATGCCATCCTCAGTAGGCTTTGCATTCACACCTAAAATCTGCAAACCATCCGCCATGACCTGGATTCGATCACACTCTTTAACACGCAACTCTTTAGCGCCTGTTAAAACTGTTTCTCCCTCAGCGCAAGCAGCAGCCACAAATAAAACTGGAAATTCATCAATAGCTAATGCAACTAATTCTTCCGGTATTGCAATGCCTTTTAATTTTGCAGAACGCACTCGTATATCAGCAACAGGCTCGCCACCCACATCACGCTGATTACTTAGCTCAATATTCGCACCCATTAATTTTAAAACATCTATTACACCTGTACGTGTAGGATTAATACCGACATGCTTTAAGGTTAAATCTGAATTAGGCGCAATTGAAGCACCCACTAAGAAAAAAGCAGCCGAAGAAATATCACTTGGCACATCGATATCAGTAGCGGTTAATTGTCCGTTTTGCGCAACACTCGTACGGTTCCCTTCTTGTTTAACAGGGTATGAAAAACCAGATAACATCCTTTCAGTATGGTCTCGTGTAGGAGCAGGATCTGTCACCGAGGTTTCTCCTTGCGCATATAAGCCAGCTAGTAATAAACAAGATTTAACTTGCGCACTAGCAATAGGCATATCGTAATGAATCCCTTGTAGGTTTCCCGCTTGACCTCTTATAACTAAAGGAGCCGTTTCTTTTTCTGTCGCTTCAATTTTTGCCCCCATTTTACTTAATGGGTCTATCACACGGCGCATAGGTCGCCCCGATAATGACGCATCCCCAGTTAAGATAGAATCAAAAGCCTGCCCTGCCAATAGGCCACTTAATAAGCGCATAGAAGTCCCTGAATTACCAAGGTACATAGCTTCTTTAGCAGCTTTTAACCCATCTAGGCCAACACCCTGAATAGTAACCTCTCCATTTTTAGGCCCTTCAATTTCAACTCCCATTGCTTGAAATGCTCGTAATGTGGCTAAAGCATCATCCCCTTCTAAAAAACCAGTCACATGGGTCGTTCCGACGGCCAATGAACCTAGCATAATAGAGCGGTGAGAAATTGATTTATCACCTGGAACTCGTGCTTCACCTTGGATATTTCCACCCGCTTGCACTGTAAATTGTATCGATTCTGTCATAGGTTTACTGTTGATCTAAAAAACGTTGCCTTGCTTGATTAGCATAGGAAAAACTGTCATATAAAGCTTGAGATTGATCTTTTTCTAATTTGGATTTAACGCCATTTAGCTCAATACATAGCTGCTCAATTAAAGGAATTATTTGCTGCTTATTGGCCTTACAAATATCAATCCACATCGTTGGATCACTCGATGCAATGCGTGTAAAATCTTTAAAACCACCTGCTGCATATTTAAAAGTATCAGCCGTCTCGTCTTTTTTACCTAAAAAATTAACTAAGGAAAACGCTAAAATATGCGGTAAGTGGCTGGTTGCAGCTAATACCGCATCATGCTGCTCTACATCCATTGTTGTTACGTTCGCCCCGATACCTTGCCACAAATCGCTGGCTAATTGAATAAAGGCTGGAGCTGTTTCTGCGACTGGCGTTAAAATTAAGCGCTTATCAACATATAAATCATCTCGCGCTGCATCAACCCCACTATTTTCTGCGCCAGCAATGGGGTGAGCCGGAACAAAATTACTAGGAATATCAACAAAAGTTGCCTTTAATGCAGTAATTACACTTCCCTTGGTGCTTCCTGCATCCATATATAAGGTATGCTCAGACCAGTGCGGCTGTAATTTCTTAAAGATAGCAGGCATTGCACCAACTGGGGTTGCAATAATGACACAGTCCGCATCTTTTACTGCTTCAGCTAAATCAGTACTATAAGAATCTATGACCGCTAATTCTTTAGCACGCTTTAGATTAGCTAGATCTTGCTCTCGTCCAAAAGCAGAAATATTCTGGCATAAGTTTTTTTTACGCGCAGCACGAGCAATAGAGCCACCAATAAGCCCGACCCCGATAATGCAAATCTTTTTAAACATGTCTTAAAACGTCTTTCAATGCTTTAATAAAAAATGCATTTTCAGCTTCGGTTCCAATACTAATTCTTAAATGATTAGGCATCTCATAGTTAGCAACAGGACGGACAATAACACCTTTAGCTAATAAAGCAGTATTAATGCTAGCCGCATCTCTGCCCAAATCAACAGTAATAAAGTTACCGACAGAATCAATCCAAGATAAACCTAGCTCAGAAAAAGCAGTTTTTAACTGCGCTATTCCTGCATCATTTAAAGCTATTGTTGTCGTTAAATACTCAGCATCATTTAATGCTACCTCAGCCGCAACTAATGCTAATGCATTATTATTAAAAGGTTGACGAACACGGTTTAAAATATCTGCCATTTCAGCTGAAGATAAACTATAACCCACACGTAAACCAGCCAATCCATAAGCTTTAGAAAATGTACGCGTAATCACTAAATTAGGATACTGTTTTAACCAAGAAACAGAATTTGGATAATCTGCTTTTGCTACATATTCAAAATAAGCTTCATCTAAAACACAAATGACATTTTCTGGTACTTTTGATAAAAAGTCAGCTAAAGCAACTTCCGTTAAATAAGTCCCTGTTGGATTATTTGGGTTTGCTATAAAAATCAACCGAGTTTTATCTGTAATAGCCGCCAACATTGCCTTTAAATCATACCCATAATTAATAGCAGGGACTACCTTAGCAACAGCTCCAACCGCTTGTGTCACGATAGGGTAAACAGCAAAAGCATGTTGTGAAAAAATCACTTCTGCTTCTGTATTTAAAAAAGCACGTGCCAGTAATTCCAAAATTTCATTAGATCCATTGCCTAATGTTATTTGCTCTTGAGTAACGCTATATTTTTTAGATAATGCAGCTTTTAAGTCGAAAGCATTACCATCCGGATAACGCGAAAGTTCAGATAATTCTTTTTGAATCGCAGCTAAAACCTTTGGGCTTGGCCCTAAAGGGTTTTCATTGGAAGCCAACTTAATAATTTTAGTTAACCCCAACTCTCTCTGCAACTCAGAGACAGGTTTTCCTGCCTGGTAAGGAACTAATTTTTGCACGCCTAAATTAGCGAGTTGCTCAATACTTTGTTGCATAATAAATTTGTAAAAAAATGAAGATGAGGATGAGTAAGAAGCACTATTATTTAGCGCTTCTAAAATTAAATAGCGTTATAAAACCGCTTTAGGATAAGACCCTAATACTTTTAGTTGCATGACTTTAGATTCTAATTCCGCAATAGCTTGTTTAGGCTTTTCATCAGAACAATGCCCTTCTATATCAATAAAAAAACGATACTGCCAAAGGCCTTCACGCGAAGGTCTTGACTCAATTCGTGTCATATCAATTCCATGCTTTGCAAATGGCTGAAGAATTTCGTGTAAAGCTCCCGCATCATTTTTAACAGAAACTAATAATGAGGTTTTATCTTTGCTGGTTGAGTTGGTATCCAAACGCCCAATAATAACAAAGCGTGTGGTATTGTTTAACTCGTCTTCAATACATTTTTCTAAAATAGTCACAGCATATATCTCTGCCGCTACCTCACCTGCAATGGCAGCCCCCCCTTTAGTAATAGATGCTAACCTTGCAGCCTCTGCATTACTATTAACTTCAGTACATAAAACCTCAGGTAGGTTTTGTTCTAGCCATTTTCGACATTGCGCTAAAGACTGCTTATGTGAAAAAATTTCTGTGATTTCTTTTAAATTAGCAACATTAGACATCAAATTATGGTGAATTCGAATTTCAACTTCACCGCAAATTTTTAAAGGTGATTCATTAAAACTGTCTAAGGTATGTGTAACAACACCTTCTGTAGAGTTTTCAATGGGCACAACACCAAAATCACAATGCCCTGTTTCTACCGCTTTAAAAATACCCTCTATCGTCGATACAGCTTCAGTATATACAGCATGACCAAAATGTTTAAAAGCAGCTTGCTGGGTAAATGTTCCTTTTGGCCCTAAAAAAGCAATTTGCATTGGTTTTTCTAGTGCCAAACAAGCTGACATGATTTCCCTAAAGAAATAAGCAGCCGTTGCATCACTTAATGGCCCTGGGTTATGCTCTTGTATACGTCTTAAAACTAGAGCTTCACGATCAGGCCGATAAAAACTAGCATCATCACCTGATGCTAGTTTTGTTCTAGCCACTTCTTCAGCTAATTTTGCGCGCTTATTAATCAGTTGAAGTATCGCTTGGTCGATTTCATCAATCTGCTTTCTTAACTCACTTAAAGGAATTACATCAGTCATAATAATAAATTAATGAGTACGTTCAAATTCAGCCATAAATTGAATCAAAGCACTCACACCTGATTCTGGCATAGCATTATAAATACTAGCTCGCATACCACCAACGGACCGATGTCCTTTTAGAGATAAAAATCCCTGTATTTTGGCTACTTTAAGAAAAGTAGCATCTAAATCTTTATTCGCTAAAATAAAAGGCACGTTCATACGTGATCTGTCAGCTTTTGCAACAGGGTTGCTATATAAGCTAGATTGATCAATGGCAGTATACAAAGCGGCTGCTTTACGCTTGTTGATTTCTTCCATGGCGGCTATGCCACCTTGCGCCTTTAACCACTGTAAAACGAGCCCTACTAAATACCAGTTATAAGTAGCCGGTGTATTTAGCATGGAATCTTGAGCCGCTTGCTTTTCATAGTTAAAAATATCAGGTAAGCCTACTTGGGCATGACCCAATAAATCATCTCTAACGATAACAATGGTCGCCCCCGTAGGCCCCATATTTTTTTGTGACCCCGCATAAATAAGACCAAATTGACTCACATCAATTTCTTTAGATAGAATATTTGAAGACATATCAGCAACTAAGGGTAAGTCACCCACATCAGGAACACCAGCGAATTCAACCCCATGAATTGTTTCATTAGGCGTGTAATGCAAATAAGCAGCTTGCTCATCTAACTGCCATTCAGAACGATCAGGAATGGCTGTATGCTTGTTATTTTCGGAACTGGCAGAAATAATCACATCACAATAAGGCTTTGCACTTTTAATTGCTTTTTCTGACCATGCCCCTGTGTTGATGTAACAAGCCTTTGTTTTACCCGCCAAGATATTGGCAGGAATAAATGAAAACTGTGCTGTTGCACCACCCTGTAAAAATAAGATTTTATAGTTATCAGGAATATTCATTAATTCGCGTAAATCTTGGTGCAAATTTTTAGCTATCGACATAAATTCAGCTCCACGATGGCTCATTTCCATCACTGACATACCTGAATTTTGCCAATTTAACATTTCTTCTTGAGCTTGCTTTAAAACGTCTACCGGTAATACCGAAGGTCCCGCACTAAAATTATAAGTAGATGTCATTATTCAGCCTCATTACTATTATTTGTTTCTGTATTAGTGCTTTCATTATCAGCAAGAGTAGCTTCATCTGATTCCTCTAGCTCATCGCTATCAACTAAACCATCAATTTTATCCACACCGACTACTTTTTCTTTTGCATCTAAACGAATAACCTTCACTCCCTGAGTGTTACGTCCAATAACAGAAATTTCATCAACCCGTGTACGAACTAACACACCACCACTGGTAATCAACATTATTTCATCATGCTCTTCAACTAAAACAGCTCCGACTAAGGCGCCATTTCTATCCGAAGTCTGCATGGCAATCATGCCCTGCCCACCACGCTTATGACGCGTAAACTCGGCTAATTTTGTGCGTTTACCATAACCATTTTCAGTAACATTCAGAACAGAACCTTCTGAAGAAATAATCAAAGAGATGATTTTTTGCTCTTCATTAAGACGCATACCACGGACACCTGTTGCAGTACGCCCCATAGAACGGACATCAGATTCATTAAAGCAAACAACTTTTCCGCTATTACTGAATAATAAAATATCACGTTCGCCATCAGTAACAGCTACACCGACTAATTCATCTCCTTCACGTAAATCAATGGCAATCTTGCCATTACTACGCTGACGCTCAAACTCTTTAAGTGGAGTTTTCTTAACTGTTCCCGCCGCTGTTGCCATAAAAATAAATTGCGACTCACTATATTCACGCACAGTTAGCATGGCATTAATTTTTTCACCTTGTTCTAGTGGCAATAAATTAACAAAGGGTTTACCACGAGAAGCACGGCTAGCAATCGGTAATTGATAGACTTTTAACCAATACACTTTACCCGCAGAAGAAAAACATAAAACCGTATCATGGGTATTCGCAACAATTAATTTTTCTACAAAATCTTCTTCTTTTGTCGCTGTTGCAGATTTTCCTCGACCACCTCTGCGTTGCGCTTGATATTCTTCTAAGCGTTGCGACTTAACATAACCTTCATGCGACATCGTTACAACCACATCTTCTTCGGTAATAAAGTCAGCTTCAGATAAACTTAAGGAATCAACCACCAACTCAGTGCGACGTTCGTCAGCATATTCTTCTTTGATTGCTTCCAGCTCTTCACGAATCACTTCCATTAAGCGCACTGCACTATTTAAAATGGCTAAATAACCATCAATTAACTCAAGAAGTTGTTTATATTCATTAACGATTTTATCTTGCTCTAAACCTGTTAATCGATGCAAACGTAAATCTAAAATAGCACTTGCTTGTGCCTCAGATAAGCGATATTCAGTTCCATGAATACCAAACTCTAAAGTAAGCCCATCTGGACGAGATCTATCTGCATCCGCACGATCTAGGAGAGAACCCACTAAGCCTGCATTCCAGGTTTTTTCTAACAGTCCTTTTTTCGCCTCTGCCGGATTGGCAGCTGCTTTAATTAAAGTGATCATGTCATCAATATTGGACATAGCAACCGCTAAGCCTTCCAATACATGCGCACGTTCACGTGCTTTTCTTAATAAATAAACCGTACGACGGGTAACGACCTCACGACGATGATTAACAAAAGCATGCAGAATTTGCTTTAAATTCATGCATAGAGGGCGACCATCTAAAATGGCAACCATATTAATACCAAATACTGTCCGCATTTGGGTTTGTTTATAAAGGTTATTTAAGACAACTTCAGGTACTTCGCCACGACGTAATTCAATCACCATACGCATGCCGTCTTTATCAGATTCATCACGTAAACCAGAGATACCTTCAATTTTGCTAAGTTTAATTAATTCAGCAATTTTCTCTAATAAGCGTGCTTTATTAACTTGATAAGGTAGTTCCGTCACAATAATGGCTTGTCGAGAGCCTTGATTGTAATCTTCAACATGACTACGCGCACGAATATAAACTTTGCCACGTCCAGTCATATAAGCATCATAAATACCGCCAATACCATTAATAATCCCTGCTGTAGGAAAATCAGGGCCAGGCAGGTATTCCATTAAATCTCTCACCTCAATATCAGGTGTATCAATCATGGCTAAACAAGCGGTGATGACTTCACCTAAGTTATGTGGCGGGATATTGGTTGCCATACCTACCGCGATACCAGAAGAACCATTCACTAACAATGCTGGAACACGCGCAGGTAAAACAGTTGGCTCAGATTCTGATTCATCATAATTTGATGCAAAATCAACCGTTTCTTTATCTAAATCAGCCAGCATTTCATGAGCAATTTTAGCCATACGCACTTCGGTATAACGCATTGCAGCAGGCGAATCACCATCAACAGAACCAAAGTTTCCTTGCCCGTCAACTAACATATAACGCAACGAAAAGGGCTGCGCCATTCTTACGATTGTATCGTAAACAGCGGTATCACCATGCGGGTGATATTTACCAATAACATCACCAACGACACGGGCTGATTTTTTATAAGCCTTGTTCCAATCATTACCTAAAACACTCATCGCATATAAAACGCGTCGATGAACTGGTTTTAATCCATCTCTAACATCAGGGAGTGCACGACCAACAATAACGCTCATCGCATAATCAAGATAGGATTGCTCCATCTCATCTTCGATATTAACTATAGTAATTTCTTTAGCAAACTCTGACATTCGTTCCATGCTCATAAAAATGCAAATAATCGGTATTATCTGCAAAAATTTAAAATTAATTTATAAAACAGCGCTTCATTACTGTTTTTTAATGGGTAACATTCGATATGATTCCTAGCAGCTAAGAATTATAGCATAAGCAAGCCATTTAAATGCCTTATATGGGCTGTCACCAGCAGTTCTCAATTTAGGTTTTCTCCTATTTTTGGTATCGGAACTTCCAACCCTTCCAGCATAAATTTTAGTAAGGATGGCCAACTATCAAACTGCATGTAGCGAGTAAGCGCTCTTATATCGTCAAAAAATGTTTTTCTGCTGCTCAACTCATTTCTGACTAGCGCATAGCATTGATCAAACCATTCAAGTACCGTATGAACTAAAAAAGCTAAAATATTTAGGCTTGCTAACAAAGATGACAGGTGCTGTTTACCATGCCCAAAGTTATGTTTAAAATTGTAGCTTTTTGTTTTTAAAGTATTGTTGTTTTCATTTTCGATTTTCCACCTCCGCTGAAAATCAGGGAAACGGAGCGCAGCGAAGTGATGATTTTTAGCTATTGAGTTGAACAGCAATCGCAGTGAATCGTTTGTGAACTAAAGTATTCTACGCCATCAATAGCCACTAAAATCGTCTTATCAAGCACATGGAACTCGTTGATTTTTCCGCTTTGCTGCAAGCCCCTAAATACTTCCCTGTAAATAGGTGAGAGAGTTTCTGCGGGGACAGGATCAAGAAGGTTTCTAAGCTGGTTGGCGCTCGGGATTAAATGAACACCAAATAGGCTC
>JAJJBE010000161.1 GCA_020996635.1 Bathymodiolus brooksi methanotrophic gill symbiont | reverse complement strand
GATGCCATTCCCATCGTGCAATTAGCTTGCTCTTTACGCCCTTTGTGAACGCCAAAATGTGCCGTAATGTCAGGCGTATTTGGGAGGCGAATTGAGCTTCCATCAACGGCACAAAGGCGAAAACCACGCCATGTTTTTAAGTGATCATACGACTTGTAAGTAGTGTCTATTATTTGTCGATTAAGCTCAATAAACGCTTTGTAAGAAAGCTGTTTTCTGGCTTGAAAAAAGGCGGATTTTGTAACCACTTGAGAGGCTTCTTTTTCTTTATTAATCACCTTGAAAAATTGGTCTAGTTCTGTTTGATTTGAGTGCTTTCTAAGGTTAAGTAAATAGAGGATTAACGTTGGAAAACTGAGGGTACGATTGCGAATAAAAGCTGTTTTTGAAAGGTGATATCTATCGATAAATGAAAAGCTGTTTAGGGTGTTATTTAACTCTTCATAAATATTTTTTATTGAATTTTCCACTGCTTTATGCTTACCATTGATTATGCTAATATAAGGGCTTATACTAACATAATCAATGGGTTAATCTTAACTTACTGGCATTGGGGATTGGATTGCCCCTACAAAATGTTAAATTAATTTTTGGTATTTACTTATTATTTAGCATCAGGGTAAAACAATTGCTCACCTTGTCTTTTGAATTGAGCAATAATATTTTGCCCTTTTTTACTAATTAAAAAATTAATGTATTTTTTTGCTAAGTCATATCGAACATGTGGGTGTTTAGCAGGATTAACGGCAATAATATGATAAGGATTGAACAACTCAGGATCACCTTGGTTAATAATAACGAGGTCTAATCTATCTTTGAAAGCAAGGTAGGTGCCACGGTCAGTTAATGTGTAGGCTTTTTTTTCATTTGTCATATTTAAAACCGCTCCCATACCTTGTCCAACAGAGTTATACCAGTCTCCTTGTGGTGTTAATTTTGATTTAGCCCATAAAGACATTTCTTTTTTATGCGTGCCCGAATCATCGCCCCTAGAAATAAATTTAGCACCTGTTCTAGAGATATAATTTAATGCCTTCACAATAGAAAAATCGGGCTGAATTTTCGCTGGATTTTCTTGCATACCTAACAATACAAAGTCATTATGCATCACAGATTTTCTATCAATTCCATAGCCTTTTTTTACCAGTTCTAGTTCGGCGTTTGGCGCGTGGACAAATAATATATCGACATCACCATTTTCTGCTAAACGTAGAGCTTTTCCTGTACCTACGGCAACAACGTTTAAATGAATATTGCTTTGTTTTTCAAAGGCAGGGTTTAATACAGCTAATAGTCCAGAATTTTCTGTGCTCGTCGTCGTTGCTAGATATAAAATATCAGCACTATAGGCGTTAATCGATAAGCTAAGTAATAGGGATAGATTAAATAGTTTTTTTATCATAGAAAATTTCAAATGGGTTGTTTTTTTTGTTAAAAGAGCTTTATGATTACTATAGTAATATTGAATAGTGAGTCTTTGTTTTAACTGTTATTGGCAGTATTTTATAGGTAATATAAAAATATATACCCAAAATACTTGCAGGTGCATGATTTGAGTTTCGTCATCCTATATATACTTATAGTTGTTAGGAACTTATTAAAAGCTTATCAAACTCAGCGTTCAGAAAATGTTGTGATAGCTGATGACAGGCGATCAGTTTTGTTAGATTAACAAGGAATAATGAAGAAACGGTATGGAAAATAGCTACCAATTTAATAATGCACAATTTTTTTATGCAAACAATAAATTAGCTTTATCTTTGCATGAATTAAATATTGCAGCGGGAAAGACAACAGGAATCATTGGTGAAAATGGTTCAGGGAAAAGTACTTTATTAAATGTCTTAGCATTTTTAGAGCCGATTAGTCGTGGCGAGCTATTGTTTAATCAACAAAATGTAAAAAGAAATGAGCTGCTGCAATATCGTAGGCGAGTCGGTTTTTTAGCGCAAAAACCTTTTATGCTGTATGGCACGGTGTACGATAATATTAATTTAGCTTTAAAAATTCATAAAAAAAAGCAACGTGCTGAAAAAATAAAACAAATTGTAAAGCAGCTAGAAATTAGTCATTGTGAGCAAAAAGAAGCCAAGCAATTATCGGGTGGTGAATTACAAAAGGCGGCTTTAGCAAGGATGTTAGTATTAGAGCCAGAGGTGGTATTGCTTGATGAGCCTTTTAGTTATTTAGACCAAAGTAGTGCTGAGTTGCTGGAGTATTTTTTACAGTCTTATGTAAAAAGAACCGGTAATACTTTAGTATTTAGTACTCATGATCGTTTGCAGGGATATGCATTAGCAGATGAGTTAATTGCTTTAGCTGATGGCAAACAAGTTTTAACACCACTGATTAATTTATTCCATGGTGAAGTAAAGGGCAATAAATTTTATTCAGCTAATTTATGTATCCATTTACCAGGCAATATTAAACAAGGGCAACATGCCTCTATTGCGCCGCAAGATGTTATTTTGTCCACTGAAAAACTGGGTAAAAATAGTATGCGTAATCAGTTTAATGGACGTGTTGTGATGATTTCTGAAGAGATGGGAAATGTGCGTATTAACATCGATACGGGTGAAATATTTAAAGCAATCATTACCTTTCAAGCTTTAAAAGATTTAAACTTAACATTAGGTGACAATGTTTGGGTTAATTTTAAATCTAATGCAGTGGTGGTATTTTGAGTAAAAAAGAGAAAAAGAAAAAGACTGAAGCAGAGGTTAAATTGCCAGGGCCTATGCGTCTGATATGGGGCGCTTTAGCCGCTTATTATTTAAGAGATATTATTCACCCTGCTTTTACCTTTATCGCTATGATGATTTTAATGATGCTACCGGTTTTAATTGCCAATAAATTATTTCCAGATAAGCATCAATGATGACTAGAGTTTTATACTATAAATATTAGGAGTTTAAAGTGCCAAAATACATTATTGAAAGAAACACCCCAGGTGCAGGGCAATTAACAGCAACCGAGCTACAACAAATTTCACAAAAGTCCTGTTGTGTTCTGAGTGAAATGGGTCCACAAATTCAATGGCTAGAAAGCTTTGTTACGGCAGATAAAATTTATTGCATTTATATTGCGCCAAATGAGCAAGCAGTAAAAGAGCATGCAGAAAAAGGCGGTTTTCCTGCAAACTCTATTGCAGAAATTAAAACAATGATTGATCCAACAACGAGTGAATAAATAGCCCGTGTGAAGCTTGCGCAATACGGGGATTTGATGCGCTGTTTATCCCGCATTCCGTACCTCCATACGGGCTACGACAACAACCGCTTACCTTATTTTAGTACCCGTAAATTTTTTCACGCCGTATTAGAGGGTGGATAGCTTAGGGTTAATTGTATGCGTAACATCAGTTAATAACTGAAATAACTAGGGTTAGAGTAAGATTAATGACCACTTATTTTTCTAGAGCCTATGCACATTCCTGCTTTGAGATGTTTTTTCCTTCTACCAGTTAGCTTTACAAACTCATCTTGAAAAACACCGCATCAAATAATTGAGTGCTATATACTGTACAAAATAGTGTAAAGTTTAAGGTACGACCATGCGTAGAATGATCATAGAGCAAGATATTAGACCTATGTCTGAGTTTCGCTCAGGCGTAGCATCTTTTATAAAACAGGTTCATGAGACTAAAAGGCCTTTAATAATTACTCAACACGGAAAAGGTGTTGGCATTTTATTGGATGTTGGCGAATTTGAGGCAATGCAAGAAAAAATTGAATTGCTGGAAGAGATACAAACCTCGATTTCTCAGTTAGAAGCTGGAAATGGCGTTAGCCACAATGATGCAAGACAGGAAGTATTGCAAAGGCTTAAAAGGTGAAAATAATTTGGTCTCCATTGGCAATTGACCGTGTGGCTGAAATAGCAGAATACATTGCTCAAGACAGTCCCAATTCGGCTCAAAAATGGGTCGAATCAATATTCCAAGTCGCCGAACGATTAGAAAATTTTCCGAAGAGTGGGCGTATTGTTCCTGAAATAATGCAAGATGATTTTCGAGAAATTATTCATGGAAATTATCGTATCATTTATAGACTACAAACTGAGATTGTTTCAATTCTTACGGTTAGGCACGGTAGACAAATATTACCAATTGATGAAACCAAAGCATAACGAATAAGGTTAGGTTTTAATGCAGGAACACATGGATAGAAAAACTTTTAAAGGTCAGTTTTCCCCTTATTTTTCTAGAGCCTATGCGGACTCCTGCTTTGAGAGGTTTTTGTCTTCTACCAGTTAGCTTTTCAAACTCATCTTTAAAATGCTTATTTCCTATCGCATGCCTTTATTAGTGACTGTCTGAGTTTGACATAAGATTACCGAGTAGGTAATCTTATCAATAATATATTGAAGCATTTTTTCCTGCTTTACTAGTTAATACCTAATTATGATTGTTAAATGCCTTCCTACTTCATGAAACCTTGGGATGTCCTATCGCCAATCTTCATTCAGCACGGAGCGATTTATGGGAGCCCCAGTTCGTCCTGCGTCCAACTCAACTATGCAAAAAAACTACTTCGTTAAGTCTACCTTAAATGACTTGACGGCTGTCGGGATAACTACTTGCCTCCCGAGCGAACTTACCAGTTCACTTCGGATTGGCGAATTTCCCTGTCGCCTACTGAGGACTAAAAATCATCACTTCGCTGCGCTCCGTTTCCCTGATTTTCAGCGGTAGTGTTTTTATATTAATTAAGTTAATATTGTTTGGTAGTTGAATTTTTAATAAGTTTATTTGAAATAATGAGATTATATTAATTTAGGGGATAAGATGACAAATAATAAATTTAAATGGCTAATTATATTAGTTGGAATATGGTCTAGTTCAGTATCTGCAAGCTGGGGATATGTCAGTCGTGCAAATTGCTATTTTGTTAATGAAAGTATAACTTGGAATAGAACAGCATGGGATGGGGATACTAAGGTTCTTTATGTTGAATCTTGGCATAAACGAATTCCTGAAGCGGCTGATACTGCCCATAGAGTTACAGATGGGTGGGAGCAAAACAGTAAGCACGTTAGGGCGGGAGACACTCATATATATCTGGATTATGAAGTTATTGGTAGGCACATGGAAAGTTTTAGATCGGGCTTTATTAGAGTAGTCAGAACTAGTACTAATTGGTGTAACCCACTTTCATGGTAGTAAATAAGCTATCAAAAAATTATTATAAATAAGTATATATTAAAAGGTATAGTGCAATGAAAATAATATTAAAAATTATTGTTTTGGTTTTGTTTATTATTAATAAATCTTATGCTACAGATATTGAAATACCTGTATTTTTTCATGATAATCCTTTCTCGGATGAAAGTATTGATACTGAGCTAAGGGGGGTAAGAATACTGTCTGTTGATGATGAAAATTTCCCTAACTATCTAAGAGAATCACATAAAAAAGTAATTTCTGAAATTAAAATAAAAGGATTTTTGAACGTATCAATATCAAAAAATAATAATATAAAATCTACTATAAAAAACAAAAAATTAGAAAGGTCTATAAATACAAGGTCTAAGCAAGATTTTACCCAAAGAAAAGAAGTACTAATATCTAAACTACAGTTGGATATGGTTGATTTAATGAAAACTCCACTTAAAGGAGCTACTTTAATTAGTATTAAGGCATCGGGTGCAATGCAGGAGGCTGGATGGACAGGAGTTTCAAGGCTTTTAGAAGATGGCTATTTTGGGGGAGTTATTCTTGAAGAGGATGAGTTTGGATTATACGATGGTGGAATAATATTAATATCTGAGTTAATTAATGTCACTATCAATGGTGAGCCGGGGATATTAATTGAAGAAAGGAGTTTTAATAATGAACCTTATACGACTCTTCAGTGGGCAAGTAGTAATAAATCATTTATTTTAAAGGTGACACAAAGTGCTAGTAAAGGTAATAAGTTAAAGAGACTTATAGAGCTTGCTGAATCTTTATATTAAATTTGTTTAAATAAAATAGTATAACAATCGCTTCCAGCCGACCGTAAAAAGCGTCACAAAATTTGCAAAAAGACGCAAATTTTCTGCCACTTTTCGCGGCAGCTGAAGCGGGCGTTAGATTTAATTGGAGTATAAATGGCTGACCCAATAGATAGAAAGTTGGTTATAGCAGTTTCATCTAGTGCATTATTTGATCTTAATGATTCAGATAGAGTATTTAGGGAAAAAGGAGAAAAAGCTTATAAGGCTCATCAAGAGGAGAATCTAGATGTTATTCTTGAAAAAGGAGCTGCTTTTCCATTTGTGCGTAGATTTTTGAGTATTAATGAGCATTTTAAAAAAGAACAGCCAGTAGAAGTGGTGCTTTTATCAAGAAATTCTGCTGTTACAGGCAATAGGCGCGCCACCACGTGGCTCACCTAAAGATTTTGGGACTCCTGTCGCAAAAATCGATTCGCCACGCGACGAATCAATAATGCCCCAATACGCCCTGCGTTCGGATCAACTTTGCACAAAAGCTGCTTCGTTAATCCTACCTCAAATGGCTCTACGGCTCTTCGGGATAAAATTTTTACCTCCTGAGCGAACTTACAGTTCACTTCAGATTGGTAACAACCCTTCGCCTATTGCGGACTAAAAATCATCCCTGATTTTCAGCGAATGACTGATAGTCATGAGTCGGAAAAATATAATTATGATAGTCCTCGTAGCAATCCAAATTTAACAGCTGATCAAGTTTTAGACATCACTACATCAAATTCAAAATTCAAAGCAATAATGAATATTTTTTATATTGAGAAAACGCAAGCAAAGTTCACAGTTGATATATCTGGAAACTTAATAAGGACAATAGATAAAAGTAAAATGGATCATCATCATATTTTCCCAAAGTCACGAGTAAGTAATTTTACTTCAAAAAGTAAATTTAATTCCATCTTAAAAAAGGCATGAGTGATGATTGGGTTGACCACCATGACTTTTATCTTTTGTTGCGATAAATACTGCGCTAGATCAAAGCTATAAATACCGGTTGCTTCAAGACAAGTATAAAGCTCTTTTTTATTCTTATTCATCTATAAAGAAAATTCTCCAAACCCCTTAGGGTTATTAGAAAACTGTTTATGAATAGTGCGAGAATTAAGACTATAAGCGGCATCAAAGGTAAGTTTAGATATATCAATTCCAATAAAAATCATCGTATTATCTCCAGTTAAGCGTAAACTAAAAATTGGATAAAATAACGTCATGGCATTCTTGTAACTATTCGTGCTCTTGCGTGGTGGCAGGCACAAGATACTGTTCGCATTTAAAGGCGTTATTAAAGAGGGGTAGGCACTAATCTGACCCACGATTTTTATAATCAAGGCCTACTTACAATGTCTCTACCCCTCATCCAACCGTCATTGGATAGTGCCATTTATTTAGCTAAATAGACACTAGAAGTTAAGATACAAGCCAGCTTGATATGAAACCACCTAACTAAAAATACACTTTAAATAAGTCTCCGTCGCTTTGCTCCAGAATTAAATAACTAAGCGTTCGACTGGCTAATTTTTCTTGGTAATCGTCCGCGTTCCCGCTACCAGTACCAAGAAAAATGGCCAGTCACCCGCCTGGTTAGCTGCAAAAGACTTGCAGCCATATTAGTGACAATATAGTATCACTTTATGAAAATTGAATTAGTTACTACATTAAAGCGTCAGGATACCAAAATATTGGCTGAATTACATGATTCAAAAGAGCCTGTACTCATTACCGAACATGGTCAACCGTCAGCATATCTTGTAGATGTTCAAGATTATGAAATGATGAAAAATCGAATGGAAATCTTGGATGAAATAGCCAAAGGTGAAACGGCTGTTTTAGAAAACCGTACTTATACTCAAGCAGAAGCTAAAGAAAAAATGAGTAAATGGCTCAAGTAATATGGGCGGACCCTAGCTCTACTAGGTCTTGATGCAATAGCTGAATACATAGCACTTGATAAACCAAGTGCTGCAGTTAATTTAGTGCAAAAAGTTTTCTCTAGTACAGGTGGTCTTGAACAGTTTCCAGAGTTAGGACGTAAGCCACCAGAGTTTAAAAAATCAAGATATTTAGAGATTATTGTAAGCCTATGCCGTATTTTTTATCGTATTGAAGGTGATAAAGTATATATCCTTTATGTTATGCGAAGTGAAAGAGAGTTGCGGAAATATTTACTTGATGTAAGAAAAAAAAGCTAATAAAAAGTTTCGGTTGACTGCTGGCAGTGCAGTTAATTTTTTAAATGTCAATTAATATCAGTTATTTACGTTAGGTTAAGGTTTTTTATTGTGACCCTGAAATCTCTACTAGAATGAGAGCCACAAAAAATTTCATGATTAGTTAGGAAGGATTTTATCCATAATTTCAAGGTCTGTTAAATAACAACCTGGTTCTTCAGCCCAAGCATCGCCATAAACTTGCTGCGCTCTTACACGAGTATTACCATTGCATATTTTCTGGTAATCACACGTTGCGCAGCGGCCTTTTAATGGGCGGGGAGATTGTTTTAAACCTGCCATTAAATCATCCGAGGTATCTAACCATATTTCTGAAAAAGGGCGGTCTTTTACATTGCCTAAATTATGCTGCCACCAAAAAGTATCAGGGTGAACATTACCTAAGTTATCAATATTTGCCACGTTAACACCAGAAGCATTACCGCCCCATTGTTCTAGTTTTGTTTTGATGTGCTCAACGCGATTGGGATAGTTTTTTGCCACCCAATGTAAAAAATATACTGCATCTGCATCATTATTTCCCGTTACAATTTCTCTTGCTGCCCCTTGCTTTTCCCATTGTAAACATTGCTCAAACAGCTGATCCATTACATCACGTGTCATATCAAAAAAAGCATCTGATTTACGGTTCTTATTACCACGGCCGCCATAATTAAGGTGGGATAGATAAAATTTATCAATATCCTCATCGTCCATTAATTGCAGCATTGCAGGGAAATCTTGCACATTATCTTGCGTTAATGTGTAACGAATACCCGCTTTAATACCTTGCTCCCTACAAAGTTTTATGCCTTTTATAGAGGCATCGAAAGAGCCTTTTTGTTGCCGAAAAGCATCATGCGTTGCACCAATGCCGTCTAAACTAATACCCACATATTGATAACCAATAGCAGCAATTTTCTGAATATTATCTTCGGTAATTAACGTGCCATTAGTCGATAGCGCGACATAAAACCCTTGCTCTTTGGCGCGCTGCGATATTTTGAAAATATCGGGGTGTAATAAAGGTTCACCACCTGAAAGAATCAATACGGGGACTTTGAAATCTTTTAAATCATCCATGACAGTAAAAATAGCTTCTGTACTTAACTCGTTAGGGAAATCAATATCAGCAGAGGTGGTGTAACAATGTTTACAAGTTAGGTTGCAGCGGCGGATTAAGTTCCATATCACAACAGGCGCGGCAGGTTTTCTAGGTGATTTTATCGGTGTTGGGTTTAATACTTCCCGCATAAATTGGCTAAGACGAAACATTTTTTTTAATCCTTAAACCCGTTTTTTTCAAAATTTTAGTACTGTATAACACATTACTAGAGCGACAATGTTCACCGAGTAACTCAGCTATTTGTTGAATTTGACTTTGTGCACCTGCTTCCGTTTTGCTATGGATCATGGCAAAAAAATTATAAGGCCAATCAGGTAAGTGACGAGGGCGATGATAGCAATGGCTAACAAAATCTAATTGGCCGATAAGCTCTCCCAGGCGGTCTATCTGTGTATCATCAATATCCCAAACTGTCATACCATTATGTTTATAACCTAATTTATAGTGATTAGGTACAGCGCCTATACGGCGAATAATGCCATTTTCTTGCATGCTTGTTAGTCGCTGCATTAAATCGTTAGCTGTAATGCCAATTTGTTTTGCAAGGCGTTGGTAAGGTTGGCTAACTAATGGCAGCCCAGCTTGCGTTGCGCTAATAATTTGTTTATCAATATTATCCATTAGGCTTCCAATTTTAAACCGACAAAGTACTCTTTAATTTTTGGCATGTTAACGACCGTTAATCCTGTTTGGCTTTCAATGGTTTGAATCGCGCTTTGTTGTTGCTCCAGTGTTTCTGTGGCGAGAACAAACCACATGTTAAGTTCATGATTTCTTGCGTAATTATGTGCCACTTCTGGGAGTGCATTAATTTTTTCAGCAATACTATCAAACTGCTCTTCAGGCGCTTTAACGGCTGCTAAACTTAAAGCACCCCCCATTTGTTCGGCATGAAATAAAGGGCCAAAACGCGATAGGATGCCATTATCAAGAAGCTTTTGTAAGCGCTGTAATAAATTACTTTCAGTGATATGTAATTGCTTAGCAACTTGTAGATAAGGCAAGTCGCAAACAGGGAACCCCTCTTGCAAGGCATTAATAATAGCGCGGTCTATCTTGTCCATAAATAAGCTTTGTTGAATAAAATTAAAGAAGTAGGGCTAATGACCGCTACAGTATACAACAATACTATAGGCGGCTTAGTCATGGATACTCAATCAATATTACCTTCTAGTTTATTCCTTCAATCGTACTTAAAAGATGTCGATTCAAAAGAGCCTCACCATACGTAAGATAAAAGCGTTGAAGAAAATAGACAGCATAAATTACAACGCTTAAATGAATTAGCGGGTGATGTTTATCAGCGGGTGATGTTTATCATAGGGATAGAAATGATGATCAAAAGCAGCTTGGCACGACTACAACTGAAATGGAGTTTCAGAGCTATGTGATGTGTCAACACTTTTATGGACACAAAATTAAGCTGCTTTTAGCGACATTTCGTAATCAGCAGGTGAATTGTAATCATTCGCTGAATGACGTCGTTTACGATTATAAAAAACCTCGATATATTCAAAGATTTCTTGCTTTGCTTCTGCGCGGGTTGCAAAGTCACAATGATGTACCAGCTCTGTCTTGAGGCTATGGAAGAAACTTTCAGCAACGGCATTATCCCAACAATTTCCTTTGCGACTCATGCTTTGTGTGATGCCATTAGCTGTGAGTATCGCACGGTGGCTTTCTGAGGCATATTGGCTGCCTCTATCGCTGTGCCA
>JAJJBE010000137.1 GCA_020996635.1 Bathymodiolus brooksi methanotrophic gill symbiont | reverse complement strand
TTGATCTGTCCAATCAAATTTGATTGCGTGAAGCTTGTTATTGTTTCGACGGTATCTATCACTGGTTGGTTTTTTTAACTAGGAATTAAGGTTATTTTATCACTGAATCCTAAATTGAGAATTGCTGTTACTACACACTGGGGACTCCCGCTTAAAGGCTTCGGGAGTGACGACCGTTACAGTGCTTATTTATTGGAATTGCTCACTACTTTTTGAAAGAGGCAAAACATTCCTTCCAGCTCCCGTGGTTACTTGTTAGAAACCTTTCTAGCCATGGTATTTTTACACCACTTAAAAAAGCTATTGATAATAGACACCAAATAGCGGCTAGTTCGTGTGGGTTACTAGTTAGCATTAGCGATAATACTGGGCCAAATATGAGTGAATAAAGCATTACTCTATAAGCACCAAAAAGAATAGGTAGGAAAAAGGCAATGACAAAATAACTATTGCGAGTGAACTGACAACTATTAGATGCCCACTGCCATGCAATATGCCAATCCCCTTGGCTAGAAACAAATTCAGTTGCTGAACAGCTTGCCAATTGACTATTTTGCATAAGTAATGAGATATCGGTTAACGGTTCACAATGCGTTGCAAAACAGCCAGGTAATGAAGGGTTAACAATTAAGCCGCATAAAAATATAAAAGAGACCATGGCAGATAAAATTGTTGCTAATGTCATCCAATACATACGACGCTGCCTAGGTATAAAAGAGAGGCAAAACCATGTAATAAAAAGAGGTTGAAAGCTGATGTGAATAAACCCTAATAGTGCGTATAGCGCATTATAAGAGTCTATAGTTCCAAGTGTCGTATAGTTAAAAGCCTGTAGTAATTCCATTAAAGAAAAATAGGCTAAAGTTGATGCTCGTAGGTTATGTTTACCTGAAAGACCTTCCATTTTCCACTCTGACCCTCCGCCAAGTTCGGAAGGGTATGTAAAACTTTTTCTTGCCTCTAAACAGGAACCCGTAATTCCAATTAAAGCCATTACTGCAGATGCTTCTCCACTCCAACACATGTTATTTTTCCTAAATTATTATTATTCTTTTATTGACTGATGTTACGCAGTAGCCGACTTTAATTGTTGCAATTCATCAAAAGCTTGTCAATAGCATTAATATAAAGTTTCGATTTTAAAGCGAACTTGTTCAGCCCTTGCTGGGCACTGAGAATCTCTAATCAAGCAGTCGCATAAAGCGACATGAAGATAGGGTTACTTTGTGTTCTCACTGTTCTTGCGGGTGATTTTGCCATGCTGGTATTTGATTTTATGCTTTTATGAAAGACCTCTACTTTCCACCGTTTTTG
>JAJJBE010000231.1 GCA_020996635.1 Bathymodiolus brooksi methanotrophic gill symbiont | reverse complement strand
AAGCCTGTCGCTGTTGTATAGCTAAATGAAGTGATCAGGTAATCGGTGTATAAGTCAAAAATATCAGGTGTTTTCATAGCCTACTATTTTAATGGAAATATCATTAGGGGGCGTAACATCAGTTAATTGACATAATTTCACTATTTGTCATATTACTGTCATATTCTTCTCGTATCATTCTCATCAACTCAACATTTTGTTGCCAAAATGCAACACTATTTTTTTACTTTAAGAGAATGCTTAAAATCATGAAATCAAATCTAAACCTTGCAATTAAGACTGCTTTATTTGGCGGCGCTATGCTAACAGCAAGCAGCGCTTTTTCTGCAGATAAGGAACTACTGGAAACTTTATTATCTAATGGTAGTATTAATGACGCTCAATATAACAAACTCGTTGACAGTAAAGAAACAAAAAAAGCAGCATCATCTGATGTAAAAATAAGTTTAAATAAAAAGGGCTTTCGTATCTCATCTGCTGACGATGCCTTTAAATTAAAAATTGGGGGCCGGATTCACATACAATCTGGCTACCATGTAGGTGCGGATGACTTACCTCATACCGAGGGTACTGAATTTCGTCGTGCCCGTATCCATTTTAAAGGTGTCTTATTTAATGACTTTAAATATGTCTCTGAATTTGATTTCGCCGATAATAAAGTCACCATTAAAGACTTAAATGTTAGCTACCGTGGTTTAGATTGGTTACAAATCACTGTTGGTAACCAAAAACAAAATATGAGCATGGAGCTACAAGAAAGCTCAAATGACATTATGTTTATTGAACGCTCTGCCGTTAACTCACTAACAGAAAAAACTTTTAACCGTGCGATAGGTTTAAACTTTAAATCTGCAGGTAAGGACTGGTCTGCACAACTTGGGATTTATGGTGATGGAGCCAGTGAAAACAAAGAGCCAGGTGACGAAGGCTGGGGAATTTCATCTCGTGTCAGCTACACACCCATTAATACTAAAACTCATGTTTTACATACAGGCGCATCAGTCGGTTACCGAGGCATGGATTCAGGTGAAGTAAAATTAGGTTATGAAACAACCCATATGTCTAACCTATACTTAACTAAAGCAGGCGTTACAGATGTCAGCGATATGACCATGGCGATTGCTGAATTAGGCTATATGTACGGCCCTTTCTCTGTTCAAAGTGAGTACGCACACATGTGGTTAGCCCGCAATGCAGATACCGGTGTAAACTTTGATGCTTGGTATATACAAGCAGGATGGACATTGACAGGGGAATCACGTTCTTACAAAGGTTCTGATGGTGAGTTCAAACGCCTAAAACCTAGTGAAGAATTTGGCTTTGGCGAAGGTAGTGGTTGGGGTGCTGTAGAATTAGCAATACGTTATGATGAAAGTGATTTAAATTCTGGTGATATCATCGGTGGTGCAGAAAAAGCATTCACACTGGGTGCTAACTGGTACTTAAATGAAAACATTCGTTTAATGGCGGATTACCGCACTGCCTTTAATGTTAGTCCTACAGAGAAACTTGTGGGCCAAGACGTTACTGGTGTACACGCTTTTACAGCGAGAGTTCAGTTAACTTTCTAAGTTAGACCTTCTACTGTAAACATTAGGAAAGCCCTATCAATTGATAGGGCTTTTTTTATGCGCTTAAACTAATACCAATCCCAATAAGTTTTTATTTGAATCTCCTCATCCTAGCCTTCTCCAGCAGGAGAAGGAATAACGGGCGAATTTATTGGGATTGGTATAACTTAGGAACGCGCATAAAATGAAGTAAACATCAATCAAACAGGAAGTGGGACTTTAGCCCCGCATTGAATCAGGCTAGGCTAAAGCCTCACTTCCAAGTTTCAAGTTATTCCTTAGCCAGTACAACCCCGCCTGGAATGCCAAAAAGCTCAACAACAATCTTGTCATCAGGTGCGGTTTTTAAAAAGTCACTTAAGGTTTCTTGAATATCTGCATCAATAAACTTTGCTTTCGATGCATCAATCGTTACCGTACTATTCTCGTCTATCGAAGACAAAATATTACGCAATAACGCCTTATTTAAAAAAGAAACATCCTTGTGCATTGTTAAAGTGTAATGCCCTTCCTCATGGATCAATGAAATGGATTCGTGATAATTAGTTTTAATCACAAAAAACAAACCGACTCCAATTCCGATCACGACACCTTGCAACAAATCTGTCATCAAAATAGCAATAATGGTCATCATAAACGGTAAAAATTGATTCCAGCCTTGTTTATATAAATTGATAAATAATTCAGGTTTCGCCAGTTTATAGCCTATCTGCAACAAAATAGCCGCTAAACAAGCTAAAGGAATTAAGTTCAAAATCTGAGTAAAAAATAAAATACTCATCAACAACAAAAACCCGTGCACAAAGCTAGAAATACGCGTCCGCCCTCCAGAATTAATATTTGCAGAACTACGCACAATAACAGCCGTAACAGGTAATCCGCCCAGTAAACCACTGATTATATTGCCCATTCCTTGTGCTTTTAACTCACGATTTGTTGGCGCAGTTCGTTTTAAAGGGTCTAATTTATCGACTGCTTCCAAGCTCAATAACGTTTCTAAACTTGCAATAATTGCTAAAGTAAAAGCAACAACATAAACCTGCGGGTTTATTAACTGGCTAAAATCAGGCAAGATAAATAAGTCCACAAATTCCAGCATATTGGCTGTCTCTGTCAAAGAAACCAAATGCTTTCCACTAACTGAATATTCAGGAAACCAGCGTAAAGCAATCGTGTTATAAAACACTCCCCAGCTGACTGCAACTAGCGCACCTGGAATTAACTGTACTAAACGGAAGCGCTTAAAAAATGCAGTTTCCCACAAAATAAGTATCAGTAGCGCACCTAAAGCAATGAGACTTCCTCCTAGAGACATGGCATTCATGGCATCAAATAAATCCATAAAACTATCACCTGCCGTTTCATTCATGTAGCTTTCATCACCCTCCCATGACTTATCGTAACCGACAGCATGCGGCAGCTGTTTAATAATAAGTATCAATCCAATTGCAGATAACATACCTTTAATCACTGCACTAGGGAAAAAAGCCCCCACAATACCAGCACGCACATAACCTAAAATAATCTGAATAATTCCAGCTAATACCACACTCACTAAAAAAGCCGTATAACTCCCTAATTGCTCTATGGCATTTAAGACAATAACCGTTAATCCTGCTGCAGGCCCAGAAACACTCAACTGAGAGCCACTCGCCCAAGATACAAAGATTCCGCCGACTATCCCTGCAATCAACCCTGCAAACATAGGCGCACCTGATGCCATTGCAATCCCTAAACATAGAGGTAAGGCGACCAAAAAAACAACCAACCCTGCAGGAAGATCCTGTTTAATATGTTCTAAATAATAATTTAAGTACTTATGAATCATTGTTACCCATCCTAATTAAATATTTTAAGACTCTTTTATAAAGCCTATTTTACTTGTCGATATTGAAAAATAGGGTTAATTTCATCAGTCGCTTTCAGGGTAATCATGGGCGTAATGATGCCATCATGCACGCCATACACCCAGCCATGTAAAGTCGGCCCACCATTCTCTCTCCATGACTCTTGAATAACAGAAGTATGTGATAAGGCATGAATTTGCTCAACAACATTCAACTCTACCAATCGATTAAATCGGTCATTCTGATCATCAAATGCATCAATTTCATCTTGATGTAAACGGTAAGTATTTTTAATATGCATTAACCACTTATTGGTGATTAATAGATCAGAACGTTGCTTATCCAACGCAGCTTTAATGCCGCCACAGTTATAATGTCCACAGACAATAATATGTTCTACTTTTAAAATACTAACGGCATACTGCAGCACGCTAAGGCAGTTAAAGTCTGTATGGATCACTTGGTTCGCAATATTACGATGCATAAAAATATCTCCGGGTTCTGCCCCAACCACAATTTCAGGCGCAACACGACTATCCGAACAACCTATCCATAAAAATTTAGGCGACTGCTTATCTGCTAAACGGTTAAAAAAATCAGGGTCTTCCTTTTGTTTTTTGGCCGCCCAAACTTTATTTTTTTGTAATAACTCATCACATGACTGCATCAAAATTCCTAAATTAAATAGTTTAAGCCTGCTATCCTACTTAACTAACCTTTCAACAACCTTTCACTCTGAAATTAAAATATGAATATTTTATTAGTTGAGGATGATCCCGTACTAAAAAATGGCATAACCCATGCCTTACAGAAAAATGGCTATAAACTAACCAGTACAGACTCGGGCAACTATGCTTTACAGCTTTTAGACGTAGAAGACTTTGATCTTATTATCTTAGATTTAGGATTACCTGATATAGATGGAATGCAAGTCTTACGCAATTTACGCCACCAAAAAATCGCCTTACCCGTACTTATTTTAACCGCTCGCGATGATTTAAATGACCGTATTGAGGGAATTAAACAAGGGGCTGATGACTACTTAACTAAGCCTTTTGACTTGGGAGAATTAGAAGCCAGAATTCATGCATTGATCCGCCGCTGTTATGCAGGTTTTAATACCCATATTCAGGTTGGGCAGTTAAGTTTAGACACCCAAAATCACGAAATTACCGCAAATAATCAATTGATAACAATCTCTGCCCGAGAAACAGCTCTACTCGAAATGCTAATACTTAACTCCGGAAAAGTGGTTTGTAAAGACCGTATTTCTCAGCGCTTAGCTGCATCAGGTGAAGCATTAGCAGATAATGCTATCGAAGTAGCAATCCATCGCTTACGCAAACGCTTAGAACCTTACCAAGCAATTATCCGTACTGTTCGTGGACTAGGGTATTTATTAGAGGAAGAAACAAATGGCGGATAGTAGTCTACAAAAAACCATTACCACTCGCTTATTACTCCCTGTTATCTTATTTTTATTATTTGAATCATCAATTTCTTACTGGGTTACCATTCATTATGTTGACCAAACACACGATAGTTCGCTCTTAGATTCTGTCAGGTCATTAAAACAAGAAATTAAAGTTGAAAATGAAAAAATTTATATTGAGCTATCCGAAAATGCACTAGAAATTTTCACTTGGAATGATCAAGATAAAACTTACTTTAAAATTGCCACACAAAAGCAAGGTGTATTAGCAGGTGATAGCTACCTCCCCAAGCCTCAACAAAAAATAAACTGGGAAGAGCCGGTCTTTTTTAATAGTTATTATCATAACGAGTCAGTGCGTATTGCCGCTATTCAAGTAAAAAACCAAAACTTACCTGAACCTGTTTATATTTATGTTGCTGAAACATTAAATAAGCGTAACAAAATGGCAACGGATATATTATTGGCTGATTTAATCCCACAGCTGTTTTTCACTTTGTTAATTAGCCTTTATTTATTTAAAGGGGTGATTCGAGGTTTATCTCCCTTACATCATTTGACTGACCAACTAGCTCAACGCTCCCCCCACGATTTAAGCCCGCTATCTGAAAACCATGTAGTCACTGAAGTACGTGCATTAACCGATACCATTAACCAACTATTAGCGCGCCTATCTTCTGCCATTACCACGCAGCAACGATTTATCAGTAATGCCGCACACCAGTTACGCACGCCTTTAGCTGGCTTAAAGTTACAAACAGAGGTCGCTTTGCGTGAAGATAATATTAGCAGTATGCGCCCTGCTTTATATCAAATGCAAAGTAGTGCTGACCGCGCCTCACATTTAATTACCCAACTACTGACCTTAGCAAGGTCTAGCCCTATTGAAGGCAGCCATCAATTAAACCACCTAGATTTACGTCAGCTAGTCCGTAATGTTTGCATCGAATGGGTCCCCGCTGCCCTAGAGAAAAAAATTGAGTTATGTTTTGACGACCCAAAGCAAGGGGTATGGGTTCGTGGAGATGCATTGTTATTGAGCGAATTGCTCGCTAATTTAATTGATAATGCCATTAGCTATGGCGCACAATCAGGCCATATCTTTATTAAATTAGTTTCTGGACTACATCCTTATTTGTTAGTTGCGGATGATGGACTAGGCATTCCTTTATCTGAACAAGAACATATTTTTGAACGTTTTTACCGTATTCAAGGAAGCCAAGGAGTTGGCTGCGGTTTGGGTTTAGCTATTGTTAAAGAAATTGCTGATTTACATCACGCGCAAGTTCAGCTAGTTCCACGCAAAAATAATCAAACAGGTACCTGTATTAAGGTAAGTTTCACCTTATGATAAGTAGTCCCGAATATTTAATTTAACGTTTTGTAGAGACAGTCCCTTGTGGTGTCCTTGTTAAGGCTACCAATGTCTGATGATTGTGTCATTAATAGGCAACCACATCACCCTGCATTTTGGTTGTATGCCTTTCATATTAAACAGAAAAGTTTCTTTTGTATGCGAGAAAAAACAAAGCAATCATTAGTCGTTAAAGCTTTCATAAAAAGTAATAAAAGAGACGATATTATTGA
>JAJJBE010000032.1 GCA_020996635.1 Bathymodiolus brooksi methanotrophic gill symbiont | reverse complement strand
CTTGTATCTTAACTTCTAGTGTCTATTTAGCTAAATAAATGGCACTATCCAATGACGGTTGGATGAGGGGTAGAGACATTGTAAGTAGGCCTTGATTATAAAAATCGTGGGTCAGATTAGTGCCTACCCCTCTTTAATAACGCCTTTAAATGCGAACAGTATCTTGTGCCTGCCACCACGCAAGAGCACGAATAGTTACAAGAATGCCATGACGTTATTTTATCCAATTTTTAGTTTACGCTTAACTGGAGATAATACGATGATTTTTATTGGAATTGATATATCTAAACTTACCTTTGATGCCGCTTATAGTCTTAATTCTCGCACTATTCATAAACAGTTTTCTAATAACCCTAAGGGGTTTGGAGAATTTTCTTTATGGCTGAATAAGAATAAAAAAGAGCTTTATACTTGTCTTGAAGCAACCAGTATTTATAGCTTTGATCTAGCGCAGTATTTATCGCAACAAAAGATAAAAGTCATGGTGGTCAACCCAATCATCACTCATGCCTTTTTTAAGATGGAATTAAATCGCAATAAAACAGATAAGGCAGATGCGCAGCTTATTGCCAGGTATTGTGAACATGTTGTTTTAACGGGTGACTACGAAAAGAAATCATATCAACCTAAAGGTGCAGACTATGAAGCAATGCAGCGTTTAGTCACACGTTGCGACCAGTTAGAAAAATCTAAAACACAAGAAAATAACCACTTAGAAGCCAGTGCGAATAAACAGACAACACGCTCTATAAAACGATTACAAAAAGCGATTGATAATGAGATTGTTCGGATCAAAAAATCCATTACTACCCTTGTTAAAAGCAATCAAATTCTCACTCAACAAGTCGACTTATTAGTCAGCATCAACGGCATTGGTGAGCGTACGGCATGGAGTATTTTAGCGTATATAGGTGATATTAATTTCTTTTCAAATTCAAAACAAATTGCCAGTTATGCTGGATTAACGCCTAAGATCATACAGTCAGGTACCAGTATTGATAAATCATCATTATCTAAGCTTGGGCATAAACGATTGCGTAAATCACTTTATATGCCAGCCCTTGTCGCTATTCGGCACAACCCAATATTAAAGGCTGTTTATGAGCGCTTAGTCAATAATGGCAAGCCTAAAAAAGTGGCTATAATCGCTGTTATGAGAAAGTTATTAATTTTATCGTATGGTGTATTGAAATCAGGAAAACCATTTGATCTAAATTATCAAATAACAGGCTGAAATTTTAAAGATCAAGATAGGGAAAAGAGAAGAAATATTTAATAAATAAAAGAAAAATACAGTTGCTTTTTAAGACAGTATCT
>JAJJBE010000020.1 GCA_020996635.1 Bathymodiolus brooksi methanotrophic gill symbiont | reverse complement strand
ATTCTCAGTGCCCAGCAAGGGCTGAACAAGTTCGCTTTAAAATCGAAACTTTATATTAATGCTATTCGACAAGCTTTTGATGAATTGCAACAATTAAAGTCGGCTACTGCGTAACATCAGTTAGTAAGTTGTGTAGAAGACGGAAAAAGCTAGGCGCGCCATTCCTACTTCATGAAACACTGGGATGTCCTATCGCCAATCTTCATTCAGCACGGAGCGATTTATGGGAGCCCCAGTTCGTCCTGCGTCCAACTCAACTACGCAAAAAACACTGCTTCGTTAAGTCTACCTCAAATGACTTGACGGCTGTCGGAATAAAATTCTTGCCTCCCGAGCGAACTGACCAGTTCACTTCGGATTGGCGAATTTCCCTGTCGCCTACTGCGGACTAAAAATCATCACTTCGCTCCGTTTCCCTGATTTTCAGCGATGGATACCTACCTTAAACAAGCGACTGTAGATTTAATTATTCTCGACCTAATGCTACCTGGTGAAAATGGTTTAGATATTATTAAACGTCTTAATAGCCAGCTTGCTATACCTATTATCATGCTTTCTGCTAGCGGTGAAGATATAGACCGAATTATTGGCCTAGAAATGGGTGCAGATGATTATGATGATTATTTAGCAAAACCCTTCAACCCCCGCGAACTGCTTGCACGCATACGCTCGGTTTTGCGTAGAAAAAGCTCCCCCAGCAAAACACAAAAATAAGAAACTTACCAATTTAATAGCGCCAACCAAAGCTTATTACGTGATAACGAGCCAGTCAGTCTAACCAGTGGTGATATTTCTTTATTAAAAATTTTTATTGCTAACCCTCAACAGGTATTATCCCGCGATACACTATTAGAAAAACTCAAAGGCTATGACTGCGCACCCTTTGATCGCAGTATTGACGTGCGCATTATGCGTTTACGCCAAAAAATAGAACCTAATACAGGATCCCCTATTTATATCCAAACCATTTGGGGCGAAGGTTATAAATTCACCCCAAACCATGCTAGCACATGAGTCTATTTCGACGCTTAAACACCATCACCACCAATACTGAGCTAACGCTCGCCTTTGGCCTAATTAGTTGCACACTATTATCCATATTGTTGGTGTTTTATTTTGTATTAAGCCCTATGGCAGACAGAGCCGCTGATGACATGGGCGGTTTAATGCATATTATTAGCAAATATTGGACAACTCTGCCCGAAGAAAAAAAAGCGGCTTATCAAATTCATTTACGCGAACAACATCATTTACGCGAACAACATCATTTACTTATTACCGACCAGCCCGTTCCATTACAAACTATCAAAGGCCACTACCCTTTTATTCCTAGACTAGAAAAATCATTACAACATCACTTCCACCAAGCACTCAATATTAAGCAATCGATAGCCGATGGAGAGCCATGTTTTTGGGCTGTATTACCCCTTGCTGATAGTGTCGTTTATATCGGATTTTTACATGAACGTTTTGGGCCACACCCATCAAAAGCCATACTCGGCATTCTTGCGGGAGGACTCTTACTGATTTCAATTACCACTCTATTTTTAGCCCGCCGCATTACTCGCCCGATTAAAACTTTATCCAATGCCGTCAACTTAATTGGCTCGGGAAAATTATCAACACGAATCCCTGAAAATGGCCCACAAGAATTAGCCATGCTCGCACACAGTTTCAACTGCATGGCACAAGAAATCAGCCAACTGATGTCTAATCGCAGCATTTTGTTTGGTGGTATTTCTCATGACTTACGCACTCCGATCACACGCATGCAAATTGCCATAGAGCTGTTGGAAAACGAAAGCAATACCGATTTAATTACAGGTATGCGTAATGACCTCAATGAAATGGAAAAACTCATTCAAAATGCCCTTGAATTTGTTAAAGGTATGGATAAACATCATGCCTTTAACATCAAAATCAATAAAGTTCTGAATGAACTAGCGGAAAATTATGCACGTCAAAATCAAATTATTCACTGGCAAAGCAACTGCGGTCAATGCTTTACGCCGCGTATTATGTAATTTGCTGGATAATGCTTTTCGTTATAGTGAAGGAAAATCAGTCAAGCTAACTTGCTCACAAGAAAAAAACCGCTTACTCATACATATTATCGATCAAGGCCCAGGAATTCCCGAAGATAAGCTAATTGCAGTCTTTCAGCCCTTTTATCGATTAGATAATTCACGCAATAAAAAAACCGGAGGTAGTGGATTAGGGCTGGCAATTGTACAACAATTATGTGAAATTCATGATTGGAAAATTGAATTACTGATGGGCAAAAAGCAAGGCTTAGACGTAAAACTCACCATCCCCCTGAACTAAATCAATACTCATAAAGCATTACTATTTAATCGCTAAAAATCATCCCTGATTTTCAGCGTAAGATTTATAGCCTGTTTTTTGCATGATTTTTACTTTGGTTTTATATACCCAAACGGCTTGAAGATGCAGTCATTTTTCCATCCGTCACTCCCGAGGTTTTAATCGGGAGTCTAGCGGCATCACAGGGTCCCCAGTAAAAGACTTCGAGGATGACGCGGTGTAAAATAAGCATCTTTATTGATTTTGGGTATAGTGGGGTTATTGTTGGTTCAATACTTTATTTTCCGGTCACGAATCCCCCAATAACGGAACCCCAATATGACTAACAGCATGACAGCAGCAACAGCAGAGAGTACCCAAGTTATCGTTGTGCCTGGATGTTGGTTAAAAGTTGCCAGCTGATAGAACAGTGTGGCTGTCAGGTAGGCTATCCCTGTTGCCCAAATCGACATAAAAGCAGTCCAACCAAAACTGGATTCCTTAAAAGCTGTGGACGTGGTAGCAATACAGGGAAAATAGAGCAAGATGAATAATAAATAGGCGTAAGCGCCAATTTGCCCATGGAAATTTTTATGCAGAGCGGTAAAAAAGGGACTTTTTGATAAGTCTTTTTTTGCGACAGTATTGATGCCCAGCATCTTTTTAACCCCCATCGGAATGGTCATAAAAGACTGTTTGATGTCTCCCCAAAAATCAAAGTTTTTTTCTATTTCCTGCCCTGAGTGAGTAGTTTCTGCATAGATTGTTTTTAAGGTACTAATAACCACCACTTTATGCAAAACACCAGTAAAAACAGCCACGGTTGCCGGCCAGTTTTCCTGATCTATCCCCATTGGTTTCAATAAGGGGGTAAGGGTACGTCCGGCAGCACTTAAAACAGAGTGTTCAATATTATGTTCTTTAAACGAGCCATCTGTCCCTAAGCTGCTGAGTATATGCAGAATTAGCATCATAGTGATGATGATTTTTCCTACTCTAAGAATAAAGGATTTAACGCGCGTCCAGGTATTAATCCATACATTTTTTAGTTTCGGAACATGGTAGCTGGGGATTTCCATAATCACCAGCGAGAATTCTTCCTTTAGAAAAGTGTGTTTTAACAGTATGGCGGTAAAAAAGGCAGCTACTACACCTATCATATAAAGACTAAAAACAACTATACCCAAAATCATTGAAGATGCTTGATAAATGAGAAAAATCAAGTCAAGCTATACAAAATATGAAAATCACACTCACCTCCGAACAAAAAAAGGCATTAGAATTGCGGCATAATAAAGTCCGTGATGTACATGAGTGCGATCGAATTAAAGC
>JAJJBE010000129.1 GCA_020996635.1 Bathymodiolus brooksi methanotrophic gill symbiont | reverse complement strand
TTTAAACTATTTTCTGGTTTCATCATTTTTTCCTTATCTTTTGAACTTTAGGCGGTTCACAGATAAGGAGAATCTCGATGATTCCCGTAATTGTCAAACTTTGTGAGTCCCCCAGCAGAGCTGGGGATTTACTTATTAGAAATTAATTTAAAAGGGGCTAGTTTAGAAAATAAAGCAGGAACACGCGCTCCAGCCATTAAAAAATTCACCAAATTTATCAAAAAAGAAGGTCTGTGGAAAACTCTAGGTTTACAAGAGGTAGAGTGTCAATAAAACTGATGGGTTTCGCAAAAAAAACGCTCTACCCATCCTACAATCCATCTCTGCGTAGGATGGGTAGAGGCACGAAATCCATCAATACCGCATAAACCCCCCCGTTAACTCTTTAAAAAGTTAACGGGGGTTTTTATGCATTAATGCTTTATCTTAAACATCCAAATTAGATACTTCTAAAGCATTTTTCACAATAAAGTCTCTGCGAGGTTCAACTACATCGCCCATTAATGTGGTAAACACTTCATCTGCGCTCACCGCATCAGCAATAGTTACTTGTAACAATACTCGTGCATTTACATCTAAGGTTGTTTCAAATAACTGTTCAGGATTCATTTCTCCTAAACCTTTATAACGTTGAATATGCTGACCTTTTTTAACTTCTTTCATCATCCATGTAAAGGCTGATTTAAAGTTATCCACAGCTTGTTTACGTTCTCCCATTTGCATAAAAGACTCATCACTAAATAAATCATGGGTATCTTCAACATAAGTAGCAATTTTTTTATAATCTTGGCTCTTAAAGAACAGGCTATCGACAATAAAGGTTTTTTCTACGCCATGCTCAATTTTTAGAACACTTAAACTATAGTTATCCACATCGGTATAAGTTAGATTAAATGTAAATTTAGCTTTAACAACACGTTTATTAAGACCCGCTTCTACTTTTAATAACCAGCTATTAAAAGACTCCTGTTGTGCTAAATCGTCAGCTGTTAATACATCTGTATAAGTCAATTCTTCTAAGAAATCATAATCATAGCGCCTTCCTAAGCGCTTAATGACTTCCTCAACTTTTAAGTATTCATTAGCTAATTTTTCTAAGCCTATCCCTTTAATTGCAGGGGTTTCACTATTACTAATTAACTGTGTTTTATCCAGTGCGAGTTGAATAAGATATTCATTTAATTCTGCATCATCTTTTACATAACGCTCTTGTTTACCTTTTTTAATTTTGTATAAAGGCGGTTGAGCAATGTAAATATGCCCGCGCTCTATTAGCTCGCGCATTTGTCTATAAAAAAAAGTTAGTAATAGCGTACGAATATGTGATCCATCAACATCCGCATCGGTCATGATAATAATACGGTGATACCTTAATTTATCAGGATCATATTCTTCTTTACCAATCCCACAACCTAAGGCAGTAATTAAAGTACCGACTTCATCTGAAGAAATCATGCGATCAAAACGCGCTCTTTCTACATTTAGGATTTTTCCTTTTAACGGTAAGATTGCTTGTGTGCGTCGGTCTCTGCCTTGTTTAGCAGAACCACCCGCTGAGTCCCCTTCCACAATAAAAATTTCTGATAAGGCAGGATCTTTTTCCTGGCAATCTGCTAATTTTCCTGGTAAACCGGCAATATCTAAGGTGGTTTTACGGCGTGTTAATTCACGTGCTTTACGTGCAGCATCTCTCGCACGTGCTGCATCTATAATTTTAGAACAAATTATTTTTGCTATGCCTGGCGTTTCTTGTAAAAAATCATTTAAACGCTCATGCATAGCGGATTCTACTAAAGGTTTAATTTCAGAAGAGACCAGTTTATCTTTTGTTTGTGATGAAAATTTAGGATCAGGCACTTTAACGGATAATACCGCGGTTAAACCCTCACGCGAATCATCTCCTGTGGTAGATACTTTTTCTTTTTTAGCTAATCCCGCAGCTTCAATGTATTGATTCATGGTGCGTGTTAAGCCACCTCTGAAACCTGCTAAATGTGAACCACCATCACGTTGTGGAATATTATTAGTAAAACAAAAAATATTTTCTTGGTAAGAATCATTCCATTGCATCGCCACTTCAACAGTCACACCTTCTTTTTCCACCGTAAAATGAAAAACTTCTGGAAAAAGTGGGGGTTTATTTTTATTAAGATGCTCTACAAAGGCTTTAATCCCACCTTCAAATTCAAATATATCTTCTTTACCACTACGTGCGTCTTTAACATGAATTTTGACACCCGAATTTAAGAAAGATAGCTCACGTAGTCGTTTTACAAGAATTTCATAATGAAACTCCACATCGGTGAAGGTATCTGTACTAGGCTTAAAGGTAACTTGTGTGCCTTTTTTAGTCGTCGCTTCCATTTGCTTTAACGGTGCGTCCGGCTCACCATGTGTATAACTTTGGCGATGTACAAAACCATTTTTATAAACTTCTAGGTCTAACTTCTCAGATAAAGCGTTAACAACTGAAATACCAACACCGTGTAAACCACCCGAAACTTTATAGGCATTATCATCAAACTTACCCCCTGCATGTAAAACGGTAAGAATAACTTCTGCAGAAGAACGTCCTTCTTCTGGATGAATATCAACAGGAATACCTCGACCATCATCAGTCACCGTTACTGAACCATTTTCATTAATAATGACCGTAACTTCACTACAAAAACCAGCAAGTGCTTCATCAATTGAGTTATCCACAACTTCAAAAACCATATGATGCAAACCGGTGCCATCATCTGTATCTCCAATATACATTCCAGGTCTTTTACGTACTGCATCAAGACCTTTTAAAACTTTAATATTGGAACTATCGTAGTTATCTAGATTGTCGCTCATGTTTAACCTTAGTTATATTTCTGTTATTACGCCCTGTTCTACATAGAACATTTTGTAATCACCGATTTGGTTTAAGTCACCAAATTCATTTTTTTCTGTTGCTGTTATAAACACTTGAACATCGAGTGTTGCTAAAAATTCGAGTAATTTTGTTCGTGAAGAAAGATCTAATTCAGCCACTGCATCATCAATTAAAATACAGCCTGATTGAAATCCATTTTCTAATAAATGCTGAACTTGGGCTAATTTTAAAGCCAGCATTAATAATTTTAATTGCCCTCTAGAAACAAAATCTTTTGCTTTTCGAGAATCTATAGTGAGTAAAAAATCTGCCCTATGTGGCCCACTATGAGTAAATCCATAACGTAAATCTTTTTCTAAATCTGTTTGTAATATTTCTAATAAATTGCTTTCACAGTCCCAGCCTTGAACTAAGCTAAGATTAATCTTACCCACTTGTAAAAATAGTTTGGCTATCTTTAAAAAAATAGGTGTTAATTCTATTAAATATTGCTTTCTATAATTAGCGACTATTGTACCGTATTGCTGCAGTTCGTGGTTCCAAACATGCAATTCTTTAGTGCGTTTAGTTTTTAGTAGAGCATTACGTTGGCTGAGTGCTTTTTTAAACTGTCGCCATTGCTGTAAAAAGTCTTGGTGCTGGTTAAAAACCCCCCAATCCATAAATTCACGGCGTAACTGGGATCCAGCATCCAATAATTGGTAGCTTTTAGGGTGTATAAGCTGCAAAGGCAACGCATAGGCTAGATCTGACCGGGAATGTTTCTTTTCTTGGTCTATGCGTATCTGAAGCTGTCCTTGCTTATGTTGTATACCTAATTGTGAAACATGTCCTGTACTAAAAAGTACTTGTCCTGAAACGGTTAAATCATCATAAGCAAAATGAATAACATTTTTTATCTGTTTTGCACGAAAAGAATTGGCTCGGCCTAATAAATAAATTGCTTCTAATAAAGAACTTTTACCACTGGCATTTGCACCGTAAATTAAATTAATTTTTTTAGCAGGAATTAAGCTCACTTGCGTTAAGTTACGCACATGATAAATATCCAGCTTTTGTAAACTCATGATTTTATTTTATAAACGCATAGGCATAACAATAAATTTATAGTTTTGATCACTCGCTTCTTCTATAAAACAACTACTTGCATTTTCTGCGATGGTTAAAACCGCTAATTCTGAATCCAAATTAGAAACCGCATCTAAAATATACTGGGAATTAAAAGCAATCGATAAAGGATCACCTAAATACTCTATTTCAACCTCTTCATCTGCTTCTTCATGTTCAGGATTATTAGTACTAATCTTTAAATTATTACCTTTAACGATGAATTCTACACCTTTGAATTTTTCATTCGATAAAATTGAAACTCGTGTTAATGCATCTTTAAGTACTTGTTTTTGTATTTGAATAGGTGCTTTAAAGGCTTGATCATAGACTTTACTGAAATCAGGATATTTAGAATCCACTAATTTTGCTGAAAAAGTGAGAGTTCCAATCACTAGACGAATATTATTACGAGAAAATTCAACTTTTATATCATCGTCTTGATCAATATCTAATAAGCGAATTAGTTCAATAACCCCTTTTCTAGGAATGATAATACGCGATTCAATTTCTGTTTTTTCTTCTATTTTGCCTTCGTAAATTGAAAGTCTATGGCCATCAGATCCAACAAACTTTAATTGGTCATTAAAAATACTCATCATTAAACCGTTCAGATAATAACGAACATCTTGATTAGCCATACAAAAAGCAGTTTTATTTAATGCTTGTTTTAGTTGGCCTGCTTTAATATTAAATTGACAATCCATAGTAGCCATTTCGAACTTAGGGTACTCCTCCGCTCTTAAAGTACTGACAGAAAAGCGACTACGGCCTGATTGAATTTTTAATTTATCATCTTTTAGTTCAAATTTTATATCTGCTTCACTCGGTAATAATCGACATATATCGAGTAACTTTCGTGCAGGAATGGTGATGCTACCTTCAATATCACTGTGTAGAGGGATTTTAACAACGATTTGAATTTCTAAATCAGTCCCCGTTAATGTTAATTGGGTATTTTCTAGCTTAAAAAGTACATTTGCCAAAATAGGCATTGTTTGTCTTTTTTCTATAACACTCACGATTTGCTGTAAAGGTGTTAAAAGCAGTTCTCTATTCAGTATAAATTTCATAAAAGAATATATTATTTTATTATTACTATTAGTGAGGCTTAATTCTGTTGAAAAGCCTGTTTTTGGTTATTAAATCAATATTTTATCTTGTTTTTATCTATCTGACTAACATTGACATTATTTGTGCTTAAAATGTGTATAAGTAGCAGTCTTTATTTTCATGACAGAAACCACACATGAAGCTCATAGACTAATCTACCGAGTTATCCACAATAAATTGATAACTACCCTTTAAAACCTAGTAATTTTTTCTTAATGATTGTTTCAGCGATTACTTCAGGTACATCCTTTTCCCACTGCCCGCGTCCTTTTTGTATTTCAGTCAAAATATTTGCTAAATTAATATTCAATAATTTTTCATCAACATTTTTTAAGCCAATTAAATAACCATTTTCGACTAAATGTTTGTAAAGGTACTGTAAGTTTTTTGGGGGCTGAAAATTTTCTACGGTGACTAATTTTTCTTGTCCTAGACTTTTTAGAGGATAAATGTATATACGTGTATTATCAGGAAATAATTTAGCAAAAGCTTCTAAGATTCCACCCTCTAGACCTTCATAATAGTTTTCGGTAAAAATAAGGTCTAAATTAGAAATCCCTAAAATCATACCAATTTGCTGTTTGGTATAACGACGAAAGTATTCACGTAAACGAAAATAACGTAAAAAACTTGAAATCATAACGGTGTAACCTTGGGTATTAAGCATATCAACGCGTGCTAAAAAGTCAGCATCATCAATTTTGTTACCTACCGTTAAACTCGCCATGGTTAATTCAGCAATCACTAAGGTTTTTTTAACATCTATATTTTCAGCTTCATTAAACTGTTGTTGTCCACAACGCACCATATCTTGGTGCACTTTGGTAACTGGGGTAAATGTTCCACGAATTAATAAAATATTTTGCTTATAGAATAATTCAGAAGGAACTTGTACTTCTCCTTTAGGATTAAACATAATTGCATGCGTTAAATGGCTATGAACTAAGTGCAAGTTCATTAAACGATTTTCAGTCTCTTCAAAATAAGGACCTGAAAAAGAAATCATATCGACTTCTATACGCTCATTACCAATGTTATCTAACAAAGATTCAATAATTTTTTTAGGTTTTGTAAAAAAATTAAAAACAGAATGAATTAAATTTACCCCTAAAACTCCCAGTGCTTCTTGTTGCGCACTACCTTCATTATCTAACATACGGACATGTAAAATAACTTCACTAGGCGCCGCTTGTGGATAAAGTTGTAAACGTATCCCTATCCAACCGTGGCATTCCTTTTTTTGTAGATAACTTTTTGCTGTCACTGTTGCAGCATAAGAAAAAAAAGTTGTATTTTTAGGACGTATTTCAGTTAATAAATTTGTAACACCATCATATTCTTTATCTAACATTTTAATTAAGCGACTACGACTGACATAGCGCTTAGTTTCTTCTGCACCATAAATATCATCACTGACTTGCATATCATAAGCAGACATTGTTTTAGCAATCGTTCCTGCTGCTGCACCTGCTCTAAAAAAGTTTCGTGCTACTTCTTGTCCTGCACCAATTTCTACAATTGAACCATATTTACAGCTGTCTAAATTAACCTCTAATGCTTTTGCTAATGTGCTAGCTGACTTTTTGCTATCTGTCATAGGCTTAATCCATTTTGTATTGGTATAAAAATTATAGTGTTTTGGCTTGTATAGCTGGAATGATAGCAAAGTTTAATAATAATTAAATTATATCTTTATATAAACCTATTATTACTATTAGTGCTTTGATTTTCTGTGGATAAGTCAATTTTAAAGTTTAAAATCATCAATTTAAGCTGTTTAAAAAAATGTTATAAAGTTTGGTGTTAGATGTTTTAAAGCTGTACTTAAAATAGACCCTATTTTTTAATGACAGTTAGATAACATCTTTGTCTATGAGTAATCAACAAAGTTATCCACAGAATTTTATAAAGTATAATTTATGATAATTCCTTTAATTTTTTTTAAAAAAGTTATATTTTTCAAGTAATTAAATATTTATTTTTATATTTTTTTGTGGATAACTTTAAGCCTAAGTAATTTTCTAATGTGTGCTATCTGAGACTAAGTTTAAATAAACAGGTAAAATGCAGGGATTAGAAATTTAAAAAACTGACTTTATCTCACGACATAGAGACAAAAAAGATTATGAAGACAAAAAATATTGGTTTTATCGGTGGTGGCAATATGGCCACTAGCTTAATTAAAGGCTTGATTGCAAGTGGGCACTCAGCTCAACAAATTTGGGTATCTGATTCGAATCAAGAAAAACTATCTAGTCTTGCAACAAGCCTGCATATTAATACCTCTGCAACGAATGATGTTTTAATAACAGATGTTGATGTGGTAGTTTTAGCGGTTAAACCTCAAGCGATTGCTAAGGTTATTGCAGATTCTAAAGCGGCATTTGATAGTGCAGCAGTATTAATTGTTTCGATTGCAGCGGGCATTAATCAAGCAAGCTTAAGCACTTGGCTTGGGAGTGATAAATCAATTGTTCGTTGTATGCCAAACACACCCTGTTTAGTACAAACAGGTGCAACGGGAATTCATGCCAATCAAAATATTTCTGATGAACAGCGTGATTTAGCTGAAAATATTATGCGTTCTGTAGGAATTTCAGTTTGGGTAGACAATGAAACCGAGATTGATGCCGTGACGGCGGTATCAGGAAGTGGCCCTGCTTATTTCTTTTTGTTGATGGAAGCCATGGAAGAATCTGCACTTGAGTTAGGATTATCTAAAGCAACCGCTCAGTTATTAATTGAACAAACTGCTTTAGGTGCTGCCAAAATGGCATTAGAAGCAGCAGAGTCACCTAGTGAATTAAGACGTAAAGTGACTTCACCAGGGGGAACAACAGAACAGGCGATCAATACATTTAATGACAATGGATTTACTGATTTAGTTAAAAAGGCATTACAAGCTGCCAATGATCGCTCTATTAGCTTAGCAAATGACTTAGGTGCAAAATAATGGGCTCAAATTATTACAGTGATCCAATTATCTTTTTATTAGATACCGTTTTTTCATTTTATATTTTAGCGGTTTTATTACGTTTTCTTTTACAGTGGGTAGGAGGAGATTTCTATAATCCTATTTCACAATTTTTAGTCAAAATTACCCACCCACCCCTACGATTTTTACGCCGACATATTCCTGCTATTGGACGTGTTGATACTTCATCAGTTATTTTATTATTTAGCTTACAGATGCTTTCTGATGGCTTAACTTTATTAGTCACAGGAGTAAGTTTTAGTTTTGCTGCGTTGGTTTTATTATCTTTTAGTCAGTTAATGTCTTTATTTATTAATGTGTTTGTATTTGCAATTTTTGCACGTGCAATCTTAAGCTGGTTAACTCCAGGTACATTTAGTGCAGGAACTAATTTATTGTATAGCTTAACCGAGCCTTTATTAGCAACTTGTAGACGAATTATGCCTGATCTTGGTGGTATTGATTTAGCTCCTTTAGTGGCTTTGATGGGCTTACAGTTAGCTAAGATGTTAGTTATTCCCCCCTTACAACAATTAATTTCTTTAGTTAGTTAGAAAACATTCTTTAGACTTTTTTATGGATAAAATTTCTGATATCACCTTTATCGGTGGCGGTATTACGGGCCTGTTAGCTGCTCGTTTGTTTTCTGCTGCGGGCGCAAAAGTGACTTTGATAGACCAAGGCTTTATCGGTAAAGAGTCCTCATGGGCAGGGGGAGGAATTTTATTACCTTTATACCCCTGGCGACAATCTGCTGCGATTAGTGAATTAGTGAGTCGTAGTATTGGTGTATATCCACAGTTATCAGAAGAATTATTTGCTGCAACAGGAGTAAACCCTGAATATTGTATTAGTGGTTTATTAATGACTCAGTTAGATGATTTATTAGATGCCAAAAATTGGTGTCAAAAATATAAAATGCCATTTCAAGCTGCCACTGAACAGCAAATCAAACTTTATCCACAAGCTGAAAAAAATGCTTTATGGATGCCTACTATTGCACAAGCGCGTAACCCTCGACTATTAAAATCATTAAAACAAGATTTAATACAGCGAGGGGTCAACATCATAGAAAATTGTAAGATTGAAAGTGCGACACTCAAAGCGAATAGAATTACTGAAATAGCCAGTGATTCACAACGTTTTTCAGTACAACAATTGGTTATTAGTTCAGGCGCATGGTCGGCAAATTTATGGCAACAACTTTTAAATGATCACTTAATAAAACCCGATATTTTTCCTATCAAAGGGCAAATGATTATTTTAGAATCCCCTGCTAACAGCATCAATGAAATAGTTCTAGAAAATGACCATTACCTCATTCCTAGAAAAGATGGCAAAGTTTTATGTGGCTCTTCTGTGGAACAAGTCGGTTTTGATAAAAGTGTTTCAGAAAAAGAAAAAAATAATTTAGCTGATTTTGCACGAAACCTTTGCCCTAGCATTTTAAAAAATGCGCCCGTTATTCATCACTGGGCAGGATTAAGACCAGGGACTAAGTCAGGTATCCCTTATGTGGATAAACACCCTGAAATCCAGAATTTAGCAATTAATGCAGGACATTTTAGGAATGGTTTTGCTATGGGGCCTGCAGCAGCACAATTATTGTACGATTTAATTAACAATCAAAAATCTGATTTAGATGCTAGTTTGTATGCGCTAGATGCAACTCATTAAAAAATTATTATGAATTATTACCCGCTTATTAAGCCCTTATTGTTTCAATTCGATGCTGAAAAAATACATACTTGGACTTTAAAAGGATTAAAGCTGACACACAACTTAGGTTTATCAGATTTTATTAACCCTAAAATTATTGAAAAACCAGTCACAGTGATGGGCTTAGAGTTTCAAAACCCGGTGGGTTTAGCCGCTGGTTTAGATAAAAATGGCGATTATATTGATGCACTATCAGGCTTAGGTTTTGGTTCTTTAGAAATTGGAACCGTGACACCAAGAGCGCAACCGGGTAATCCACAACCGCGTTTATTTAGATTAGCTGAACATAACGCAATTATTAATCGTATGGGCTTTAATAATAAGGGTGTTGATTATTCATTGCAGCAAGTAGAAAAAGCAGACTATAAAGGCATCTTGGGGATAAATATTGGCAAAAATTTTGATACTTCGATAGAAAATGCCACTGAAGATTATTTAATCAGTTTAAGAAAAGCGTATAAAGCCGCGAGTTATATTACGATTAATATTTCTTCACCGAACACTAAAAATCTGCGCCAGTTACAGCAAGGGGATGAAATTAAAAATTTACTCGCTTCCTTAAAACAAGAGCAGCAAAAACTACAGCAAGAACACAAACAATACACTCCAATTGTGGTAAAAATTGCACCCGATTTAAGTGATGATGAAATTGTACATATTGCAAAGTTACTGAAAGAATTTTCTATTGATGGTGTGATTGCCACGAATACAACATTGGATAGAACGGCTGTTAAAAACCATCCTTTTGAGCATGAAGCAGGTGGATTAAGTGGCATACCGGTAAGGGATAGATCAACCTATGTGGTGGCTCGTTTAGCAAAGGAATTACAGGGAGATATTCCAATTATTGCGGCGGGTGGTATTTTTAGTGCTGAAGATGCACAAGCTAAGTTAAATGCAGGTGCAAGCTTAGTGCAAATTTATAGTGGTTTAATTTATAAAGGGCCTGAATTGGCTTATCAAATTATGCAGAGCCTTAAATAGTTATTTTTTTTGATAATGAGGTATGATTAACATTCTTGTAATAAATAATAGTGTAGGAAAATTAATGAAGAAAATTATCTTAGCAAGTGTGATTTTAGCGGCTTCACAAAATATTATGGCTTGGGGTTTAAGTGATGTTACTGAGGCAAGTAACAAAGTAAATGAGTCCTCACAAAGTAGATAAAGGCATAAAAACAGCTGAAGAAGCAAAAGCAACAAAAGAAAGAGTAGAAAAAAAAGGGCTAACCGAATCAGCAAAAACTGTTGCTAAAGAAAGTGGTAAAGGTGCAATTAATGGTGCTGCACAAGGTGCCTTAACAGGAAAAACGATAGATTTATACCCAAACGAAATCAAGATGCAGAGCTTAACACCTGAAAATTATCGTTAATTCTTTCGTTTAAAGAGTCGGCAATACTAGGTAATGTCCGATCAAAAAAATGATTTATTTGATGTCGAAATTCCTTAGCCGTTGCAAAATATTTATTATTCC
>JAJJBE010000144.1 GCA_020996635.1 Bathymodiolus brooksi methanotrophic gill symbiont | reverse complement strand
CATCATTTTTTCCTTATCTTTTGAACTTTAGGCGGTTCACAGATAAGGAGAATCTCGATGATTCCCGTAATTGTCAAACTTTGTGAGTCCCCCAGCAGAGCTGGGGGTTTACTTATTAGAAATTAAGCGGCTTTAAGTGTTTTGGCTATAAATGACTGTAAATATCTAGAATCAATTAAAAGCATAGAAATTATTATGATTAATGTTTCTATGCTTTTGAATGTGAAATCTTAGTTATCAGTTACTGCACCCGTTGATGCAGAGCTAACTAATTTAGCGTACTTAGCTAATACACCGCGGGTGTATTTAGGTGCAGGTTGTTGCCATTTTGCAAGACGAGCAGCAATTTCAGCATCTTCCACATGTAAGGTTAGCATTCTTGCTTCTGCATCAATAGTGATTTTATCGCCGTTATTGATAATAGCTAATGCGCCACCAACATGTGCTTCAGGGGTGATATGGCCAACAACAAATCCATGGGTTCCTCCTGAAAAGCGGCCATCTGTAATTAATGCAACTTCTTTACCTAAACCTTTACCCATAATAGCAGATGTTGGAGATAGCATCTCACGCATACCCGGACCACCTTGTGGACCTTCGTAGCGAATGACAATCACATCACCTTTAACAATATCGCCATTTAAGATACCTTGTAAGGCTTGTTCTTCAGCATCGTAAACTTTTGCAGTACCTGTAAAATGTAAACCTTCTTTGCCTGTAATTTTAGCAACCGAACCTTCAGATGCTAAATTACCGTGTAAAATCACTAAGTGGCTATCTTTTTTAATGGGGTGATCTAATGGCAAGATCATATCTTGGTCGATAGGATAAGGTTTAACAGTAGAAAGATTTTCTGCTAAAGTTTTACCTGTCACCGTTAGGCACTCACCATGTAATAGCCCACGCTCAAGTAAAATCTTCATCAGTGGCTGAATACCACCAATTTCAATTAATTCTGCCATTTGGTAGCGGCCACTGGGTTTTAAATCAGCAACCATCGGCACCTTAGCACCAATGCGAGTAAAGTCTTCTAGTGTTAAATCAATTTTTGCAGCATTTGCCATGGCTAACATGTGTAAAACGGCGTTCGTTGAGCCACCTAAAGCAATGATAACGGTAATGGCATTTTCAAATGACTTTTTAGTCATAATATCGCTAGGTTTAGTATCGTTAGCGATTAGCTCTAAAAGAGCAGCACCTGCGCGTTTACAATCTTGACGTTTTTCATCAGAAATAGCCGCTTGTGCTGAGCTACCAGGTAAACTCATACCTAATGCTTCAATGGCAGATGCCATGGTATTTGCGGTATACATGCCGCCACAAGAGCCTGCGCCTGGAATTGCTTTTGCTTCAATTGCAGCTAACTCTTCATCATCAATTTGGTTGTTTGCACGTGCGCCAACTGCTTCAAAAACAGAAACCACATCAAGTTTTTTCTCTTTATGACAGCCGGGAAGAATAGTTCCACCATATACAAAAATGGCAGGTCGATCTAAACGTGAAATAGCAATCATGCAGCCAGGCATATTTTTATCACAACCACCGATGGCAAGTACCCCATCAAATCCTTGGCAACCGACGACAGTTTCAATAGAGTCTGCAATGACTTCACGAGACACTAAAGAATATTTCATGCCTTCAGTACCCATGGAGATACCGTCAGAAATTGTAATAGTATTGAAAATAACTGCTTTACCATTAGCTGCATCTACACCTGCTGCGGCATCATCAGCTAATTTGTTGATATGCATATTGCAGGGTGTGACCATGCTCCATGTAGAAGCAATTCCTATTTGTGGTTTTTTGAAATCATCATTAGTAAAACCAACTGCATGTAACATTGCACGGCAAGGTGCGCGCGCCATACCATCTACAACTTGTGATGAAAAAGGTCGAGTATTTTTATCGTTTGCCATGATTGTGTGTTTTCTTGAAATAAAAGAAGTTTCCCCTAAGCACATTAGGGGAAGAATAGGGTGTGGCTTTAGAAAGCATCCCAGTTGCCTTGAGATCTACGTTGCCAGCGTATTTTTGGAATTAATAAACCAAAGAAAATGCCGAGAAAAGAAAGAATACCACCGTATAAAAACCAGTCTTGGTTAGAGCTATCTTCTAATGCTTGGTTTTTACGTTTGAGCTGTTGTAATTCGCGTTCAACATGAACAACACGTTCTTGTAGTTCATTACGCTGACGTTGTAATTGAATCGCATTTGAGGCTGTTTTGCGCAAATCATTTAATTCTTTATCTAATTGATTGCGCTGTTTTTCTAGTGATTTATTACTTGTTAAAGAGCTTTTATTATCAGTTTGTAAGCTAGATAAATCAGTTTTTAATTGTTTGTTTTCAGCTTCTAGTTTTTCTAATTTTTTATTCGCTTTTTGTAAAAACCAACTGTTAATTGGTTGATTAAGTGTGAAACGAGTAGGGATATAACCAACCGCACCTGAGCCAGTTTCAGCCTTGGTGTAACCTGTTGTTTTATTTTTTTCTAATAACTTTAGGCGTGTACCACTTGGCAGCATACGAATAATTTTATGTTTACTGCTCTCTCCACTGCGTAGGGGAAATTTCATTGAGTCTGTCACATAAATAGACTTTGCAAAGGCAATATTAGTACTGAGTAATGCTAAAAGAAAATAAGCGATATATTTCACAAAAAATCCTAAGTTATGAATGCTAATGAAGGTGCTTACAATTCAAATACTTATAAAGTGTTTGTAAGAACGATCGGGTTAAAGTAAATAGTTTACGAACTTATGCGCACATTAGCAATTCCAACAGCGCTTTTTGTGCGTGTAGCCTGTTTTCTGCTTCATTGAAAATAACACTTTGTTTACCATCAATCACTTCAGCAGTGACTTCTTCACCACGGTGTGCAGGCAAGCAATGCATAAATAAAGCGTCTGAGTTAGCCGCATCCATAAGAGCTTGGGTTACTTGAAAGTCTTTAAATGCAATTTCACGTAATTTTTGTTCTTCTTCTTGCCCCATACTTGCCCAAACATCAGTCACAATGAGGTCAGATTTTTCTGATGCTGCTAAAGTCGTCGTAAATAATTTTACTCGGTTCCCCGCTGATTTTACTAAGTCTGTATTGGGTAAATAACCTTCAGGACAAGCAATGTTTAAATTAAAGTCTAAACGTATTGCTGCATTAATATATGAGTGACACATATTATTACCATCACCAATCCAAGTCACTGTTTTACCTTTGATATCACCTCGGTGTTCAAAATAAGTTTGCATATCAGCGAGTAATTGGCAAGGATGTAATAAATCAGTTAAGCCATTAATGACGGGGACGCTGGAATGCTCAGCAAATTCAGTGACTGTTGCATGGTCATTTGTACGCAACATAATTGCATCAACCATACTTGAGATAACTTTTGCACTATCACGAATGGGTTCACCACGACCCAGTTGTGTATCTCTCGGTGATAAAAATATAGCGCTACCACCAAAATTTGTCATCCCTGTTTCAAAGGAGATGCGAGTTCTAGTTGAAGATTTTTCAAAAATCATCGCTAAAACCTGACCTTTTAAGGGCGTAAAATCTGGGTTACGGTTATTTTTCAAGTCAATCGCACGTTGAATTAAAGTGCGAAACTCATCACTAGTAAGGTCTAGTAGGCTGATAAAGTGTCTAGGTTTCATTTTTTTTATTGTTTTTATTATTATTCTGGTCGATAAGAGTAACTAAGGTATCGACTAGTAGGTCTATTTGACTATCATCTAAAATAAGTGGAGGTAATAGGCGAATAGTTGAGTTATTAGTTACGTTAATTAATAGTCCAGCTTCTAAAGCAAGTTGCACAAGTTGCGTGCAGGGCGTATTTAGTTCTATGCCGATCATCATGCCTTTATTACGAACTTCGACTAAGTGCTTATTGTTTTTTAAAGCCGCGCTTAATTTAGTATTGATAGCCAAGCCTTTATTGGTAGCTTGTTGGCAAATACCTTCATCTTCAATCGTTTTTAACACGGCTAATGCTGCACGGGTTGCTAAAAAATTACCACCAAAAGTAGAGCCATGCTTACCTGCAGTTAATAATTTTGCTGCTTTGCCTTTAGCCATGCAAGCACCAATAGGCATGCCATTACCCAATGCTTTAGCTAAAGTGCAAACATCAGGGGTAATGTTGTTATGTTGGAATGCAAACCAAACGCCTGTTCGAGCGATACCCGTTTGCACTTCATCTAACATCATTAATAACTCGTTTTGGTCGCAAATTGTCCGAACTTCATTTAAGTAGCTCTCAGTAGGGATATTTACGCCACCTTCGCCTTGGATAGGTTCTAAAAAAATTGCAACGATATTATTATGTAACTTTAATGCCGCTTTTATCGCGTTAATATCATTAAAAGCGACATGAATAAAGCCTGGTAATAAAGGGCTGAACCCTTCTTGTACTTTAGGGTTTCCTGTTGCTGATAACGTGCCCATGGTACGGCCATGAAAACTTTGCTCCATGACCAAAATAGCAGGGGCTTCAATGCCTTTTTCATGGCCATAGAGGCGGGCGATTTTAATTGCGGCTTCATTTGCTTCGGCGCCCGAGTTGCAGAAAAAAACGTTTTCCATGCCGCTTAAATGACAAAGTTGTGATGCTAGCTCTTCTTGTGGTTCTATGTCATATAAATTAGATGTATGTAATAAGGTTTTGCTTTGTTTAGAAATGGCCTCATGCACGGCAGGGTGTGCGTGGCCCAAATTGCAGACAGCAATGCCGGATAACGCATCTAAATAACGTTTATTGTTTTGATCCCATAACCACGCGCCTTCGCCTTTAGTGAAAGTAACGGGTAATCGCCCATAGGTAGGCATGATATGACTAGTCATAGAAATAAGGAGAAAGTCCCCTAAACTCTTTTAGAAAAAAGCGGTAATTATAGGGAGGTAATTTTTAATGAGCAAGAAAAAAATGATTTTATCGCAATGCTTTGTTTGTTAGATAAATCTTGATAAAATTACTAGGTTTTTATTTTTAAGTTTAGAGAGAGTATATATTATGGATGTAATAGAAAGAATTAAAGAGCAATTAGCGAGTCATAAAGTGGTGCTATTTATGAAGGGCACACCTGACTTTCCTCAGTGTGGTTTTTCTGGGCAGGTTACACAAGTAATGCGTGCTTGTAATGCACAATTTGCATCATTTAATATTTTTGAAGACGAAGAATTACGTGAAGCATTGAAAGAATATTCACAATGGCCAACTTATCCGCAGCTTTACATTAATGGTGAGTTAGTCGGTGGCTGCGATATTATTATGGATTTATATAATAAAGGTGAATTAGGTAAAATGTTAGCTGCTGAAGGCGTAGCAGAGTAAAGATCTAAAATTCCCTCTGATTTTTTATTGGAGGGAATTTATCATGTTTTTTAAAAAGTCCTTTGTTTACTATAAAACGAAAAATATTAAAGCTGCTAAAATATCCGCATAAAAACTAAGTTTCTTCACTTTTAGGTTAGATATTCATTATGCGACGATTCATATTACTTATTTCTTTTGTGTTATTCTTTTTTGTAAGTACAGTGAACGCAAAGCGTTATGCGTTAGTTATTGGTAACAGTAACTACGGGCAAGAAATTGGTAATTTAAAAAACCCAGTTAATGATGCACAAGATATGTCCGCATTATTAAAGAAAAAAGGTTTTACGGTTAGTCTATTAACCAATGCTACTCAGCGTGAAATGAAGGCTAGTATTACCCAGTTTACTAAGCAACTTGTAGAAAAAGGTTCAATGGGTTTATTCTTTTTTGCTGGGCATGGTATAGAAGTGGATGGTCATAATTTTCTTATTCCTATTGGCGCTAATATTAAAGGTGAATCTGATGTTCCTTATGAGGCGTTTGATTCTGGAAGAGTGATGGGAGGCATGGAGGCTTCAGGAAATAATTTAAATTTAATTATCTTGGATGCATGTCGTAATAATCCTTATGCAAGAAGTTTTCGTTCCGCTAGTAAAGGCTTGGCTAGAATTGGTCCGCCTAAAGGGTCTTTAATTCTTTATGCAACTTCACCAGGGGATGTGGCTGCGGATGGCTCTGGAAGAAATGGCTTATTTACCCAGCACTTACTAAAAGCGATAGAGCAATCCCATGAGCCAGTCGAAAAAGTGTTTAAAATTACGGCTAATAAAGTATTTAATGAGTCCGGTAAAAAACAATTACCGTGGCAGTCTGGAGTCATATTAGGTGACTTTTATTTTTCTAGAAGTCAGTTAAAAAAAGTACCAGTTGTTGCTAACAATAATGAAAATATTTTTTGGGCTAGTATTCAAGGTGAAACACAGCCTAGCTATTTCCGAAGTTATTTAAAGCGGTATCCGGAAGGAAATTATGCTGCCTTATTTATCTGAAATTACAGACGTTCATACCCATCAAATTGTTGCTTATGTTCTGTCCGTCTATGCTATTCAATATAGTCTTTCAGGGATGAATAAATGGCTTCACCAACAGGGGTTTAGCTATAAGCAACCTAAAGGTGTACCTC
>JAJJBE010000238.1 GCA_020996635.1 Bathymodiolus brooksi methanotrophic gill symbiont | reverse complement strand
GGGATAACTACTTGCCTCCCGAGCGAACTGACCAGTTCACTTCGGATTGGCGAATTTCCCTGTCGCCTACTGCGGACTAAAAATCATCACTTCGCTGCGCTCCGTTTCCCTGATTTTCAGCGAGGGAGCGATTAACTACCAATCACTTTTTGCTCTTAAAAATACCAATACAACTGAAGCAGAAATCGATAATAACAAACAAGCAAAGCAAAAACCCTGGAATATTCTAGTTAATGACCTAGCTATTAATAACTACTCTCTAAATTTCACCGATAAAACAGTCACCCCTGCGGCACAAATAGATTTAACCTCTATCAATATAAAGTCTTCACAGCTATCAACCGAAAAATCAGCGATACTCCCTCTAAATTTAGATTTTGTTTTTAATGGCACAGGAAAGATAAGTCTTGCTGGAAAAACGCGTTTAAAGCCACTTTCTAGTCAAATTGATTTAACTATTAAAGATTTAGCATTAAAAGAATTTCAGCCTTGTGTTAATAAATTTGCTCGCTTAGATATTGTTTCTGGCCTGTTTAATATCAAGGCTAATATTAACTTACAAGAAAAACAAGGTAAGCCACTTGCTATTATTTTTAAAGCGGATAGTCATATTGATAACGTCATTACACGCGATAAGGTGTCTAATAATGACTTTATCAAATGGAAAAAACTTAATATCTCTAAAATTAATGTTAATACCACGGCTAATAGCTATAACATTGATACTATCAAGCTTGATAAGCTTTATTCGCGTGTTTTAATCCGTAAAGATAAAAGTATCAATATTAATGATATTCTTATCTCGGCTAAAAACAACCGCTAAAAAAGAAGAACAAAAGCCTCCTACCCACTATCAAGTCAATAAATTTTTAATTACTAACAGTACTTCAGATTTTTCTGACTTATCTTTAATTCTGCCTTTTTCTGCGCATATTACCCAGCTAAATGGCTCAGTAAGAGGTATTTCATCCAAGAAAAATGCTGAATACGACATTAATTTGGATGGCCGTGTCGCTAATATTTCCCCCGTTATTATTAAGGGACTAATTACCCCAAGTACGGGGAATTCAGCATTTACCCTAGACTTTAAAAGTATGCCTTTACCTATGATTACACCTTATATGGCTGATTTTGCTGGGCGTAAAATTGAAAAAGGCAATATGACCTTAAACCTACAATATAAAATAAAAGAAAGACAGCTAGAGGCATCTAATAAACTATTAACTGATGTTACGCAGTAGCCGACTTTAATTGTTGCAATTCATCAAAAGCTTGTCGAATAGCATTAATATAAAGTTTCGATTTTAAAGCGAACTTGTTCAGCCCTTGCTGGGCACTGAGAATCTCTAATCGAGCAGTCG
>JAJJBE010000019.1 GCA_020996635.1 Bathymodiolus brooksi methanotrophic gill symbiont | reverse complement strand
AAGTTTTTGGGCAAGAGGGTATTATGTTTCAACCGTAGGAAGAGATGAAGAAACTGTGAGAAATTACATAAAACATCAAGAAAGTGAAGATAAGCGAATAGAGCAGCTTAACCTGTTTTAGTTACCTTTGCACCCTTGGGTGCTCAATGAATCAGCCCGCTTTGAGCGGTTCACGGTTTTCAAGCCTCCGGCTTTGCAGGAGGTATTTGACTTAAATCCTCGCCAGCAAGGGAGGGCTAATACATTGAATTGCATGACCAAACTAGATTCACCTTTTAGCGGAAGCTTATGGGTAATCAGGTATGAAATTAGTCCTATGCGTAACATTAACTCCTTTGCTACTTTCCCAAACACTTATTCAACTGATTGGCAAAAGCCTGTCGATCACTCTGATTAAGCGCAGATTGTCCACCCGTTTCAATACCGCTCGAACGCAGACTATCCATAAAATCACGCATATTTAAGGCCTCACGAATATTTTCAGAGGTATAAAACTCACCACGATGATTTAAGGCTAAACCACCTTTTTCAATCACTTCAGCCGCTAATGGAATATCCCCAGTAATTACCAAATCTTCAGCTTTTAAGCGATTAACGATTTCATTATCTGCGACATCAAAACCACGCGAAACTTGGATAAATTTAATATATTTCGAGGGAGGTGTACGTAGAAACTGATTAGCCACAAAAGTCACCAAGGTTTCTGTACGCTCAGCAGCGCGGTGTAATATATCCTGAAGAACCACAGGACAGGCATCAGCATCAACCCATATTTTCATATTTATAATCAGTCTTGTATATCCACCGCCTTAGGCGGTGGCTTGGGCAAATGGCTATGCCGTTTGCCTTGTTAGTCTACTCATGATACCTCTTGTCGTGTTATCCCCATAACATAAACAAGAGGAAAAAATCATGAGTAGATTTAAAAGATTATCGCATGTTATTTGGTGCTGTAAATATCACATTGTATGGGTACCAAAGTACAGATTTCGTATTTTAAAAGGGCCTGTTGCAGAAGAACTTTACAAAACGATACATGTTTATTGTGGTCGAATGGGCTGTGAAGTGGTTGAGTTAAATATTCAGGAAGACCATGTTCATTTTTTGGTATCGATGCCGCCGAAAGAGTTAGTCTCAAAATTATTAGGGACTATAAAAGGTAAAACAGCTATTCAAATATTCCGTCAATTTCCTCATTTAAAACAAAAGCCATATTGGGGGAATCATTTTTGGGCGAGAGGGTATTGTGTGGATACGGTTGGCCTTGGTGAAGAGCACATACGAAAGTATGTTAAATATCAAGAAAAGGAAGAAAAGAGGCAATAAGGTTTTCAATTTAGTACGCTAAAATAATGGGATAACACCAGCAGCCTTCTAAGAGGGCTGCTATCCTCCCCCTTCTAGGGGGGGGATCAAAACCACCTTCTTAGAAGGTGGATATTTTTTTTTAATAATGTTTATTAGGATTTACCCACCTGAAGATCACAAAGAGGCAATAAAACCAGATAATTTTGTGCCCATAATAGTACCGACAGATCACTTTGCTAGTAAAATGATCTTATTACAGAGTATGGCTAATTTTAGGCGGAATACTCGCTATTGTAATGAAAGGGCTTATTTTTCATAGTCAGTTTCAGCAAATAAAAATCAAGGAAAATAACGATGCTAGAGATTTCTAATAATGTTTCTATTCCAGACAATGAAATTGAAATTTCAGCGATTCGAGCACAGGGAGCGGGTGGGCAGAATGTTAATAAAGTCTCATCTGCGATTCATTTACGATTTGATCTTAAAGCCTCATCATTGCCTGAGTTTTATAAACAACGGCTTTTAAATTTACGCGATAAACGCATCACCAAAGAAGGCGTTATCATTATTAAGGCTCAAAAATATCGTACTCAGGAAAAAAACCGAGAAGATGCGTTTGAACGTTTAAGGGAAATGATTAAGCAAGTAACGATTGTACAAAAAGTAAGGCGTGCAACTAAACCAACGAGAGGTTCCCAGAAAAGAAGAATGGATGATAAGACTCGGCGAAGTAAAACAAAAGTCTTGCGCGGTAAAGTATTCGATTAATGTCATATGGGTAGCAAGCCATGAAAAAACAGATATCAGTAACTGTGGTGTTACATTTTAGCTATGCTGTTTCGGGTATAATATTGCTCTTTAACTCCTTTTAGCTGGTAACAAGTATGAGCAACGAGATAAATTACGAGAATAACCCGCTACATGGCCTTAGTCTGAAAAATTTGTTGATTGAAATAGTAGATCAGTATGGTTATGAAATACTTTTTGCTTATTTAAATATCAATTGTTTTAAGACTAATCCCAGTATTGATTCCAGTATAAAGTTTCTAAAGAAAACAGCTTGGGCGTGTGAAAAAGTTGAAGCTTTTTATTTGTATGATTTCAAAAGCCTGCCTAGAGCATCCTCTGAACAATTTTTAATACCCCCGAGAGACCGGATTATTCCGCAAAACCAAACACCAGGAAATCCTAAGGAATTGAGTTTAGAAGATGCTGATCACTTGCGCGAAAAACGTAGAATTAAGTCAGATGAACATCAGCAGCAGAGATCGAGGGGATTACCGAGGCAGGACTCGGAAAAGAGTTACGATCCATGGGCGAACTGGAAGAATAAAAATCAGCGTTAATGAAACGAATAGCTGCCTAATAAAAGCTAACTCGCAAAGTGACTGAACAGTCAAATGAAATCGTTCAATCTGATATTCAAAATGTTGTTAATTCGGGCGGGATGAAAAAATAGCTGAAGATGTTACTGCGATAGCATCAATGTATGTGTTTCTTAATCGTATTGTAGATGGCTTTGGATTAAAAGGTTCATCACAATAAGCATGAAGGAATGATGTTTTTACAGTTAAATTTCCATTAACCCTCACCGCTTACAATCGGTGTTTCATTTTTAAAGTTAAACCCTGTACATTTTAGGTCAACAGATTTACCAGTAATTTTAGTTTTTACTCTTGGTGTGCATTAAATAATCAAATAAAGGATAGCTGACGCACCAATTTGTGTTTGGGTTACCGATATGATGTTGATAATGCCAAGGCAAATACCGTTTAGCCAGCAGTTCTCAATTTAGGTTTTCTCCTATTTTTGGTATCGGAACTTCCAGCCCTTCCAGCATAAATTTTAGTAAGGATGACCAACTATCAAACTGCATGTAGCGAGTAAGCGCTCTATATCGTCAAAAAATGTTTTTCTGCTGCTCAACTCATTTCTGACTAGCGCATAGCATTGATCAAACCATTCAAGTACCGTATGAACCAAAAAAGCTAAAATATTTAGGCTTGCTAACAAAGATGACAGATGCTGTTTACCATGCCCAAAGTTATGTTTAAAATTGTAGCCTTTTGTTTTTAAAGTATTGTTGTTTTCATTTTCGATTTTCCACCTCGTGCGACCCACCTCAATAATCTGTTTGATATTTTTTCCATTCAATACATAATCTGTTGCAAAAGCATTGCGGTAAATAATCTTGTTTTTATCGTTCGCTGAAAATCAGGGAAACGGAGCGCAGCGAAGTGATGATTTTTAGTCCGCAGTAGGCGACAGGGAAATTCGCCAATCCGAAGTGAACTGGTCAGTTCGCTCGGGAGGCAAGTAGTTATCCCGACAGCCGTCAAGTCATTTGAGGTAGACTTAA
>JAJJBE010000053.1 GCA_020996635.1 Bathymodiolus brooksi methanotrophic gill symbiont | reverse complement strand
TGAATATATCGAGGTTTTTTATAACCGTAAACGACGTCATTCAGCGAATGATTACAAGTCACCTGCTGATTACGAAATGTCGCTAAAAGCAGCTTAATTTTGTGTCCATAAAAGTGTTGACACATCATACTGCCTCTGAATAGCCCATTGATAATAATTCCTTTTGCAATAATGTCCCCGATCACTCGTCCTTGAGTGCTAATAGTAATCACATGGTCCGAATGGATAGTGCCTTCAAATTCACCATCAATATGTAACGAGGATGTGAGTACAATTTCGCCTTTGATTTGTGTGCCGTAGGCAATAGTTGTTGCCCATTTTTTTATAGCTGCTGCTGATTTTTTGTTATCATTTCTACCAAAGATTGCCATTTGATACCTGTTGTTTTAAAAATTGAGTCGTAATTTTCAATATCCCAGTTAATAAAATTAATCGGGTCTATTGAGACGCCAATGTATCTTACCTCATAATGTAAATGCGGCCCGCTGCTGCGGCCTGTATTTCCGGATAAAGCAATTTCCTGCCCCTTTATAATAATTTGTCCTAACTTAACAGGGATTTTATTTAAATGCGCATAGTAGGTTTTAAACCCATAATTATGCGTTAAAATCAGTAGTTTGCCAAAACCACTTTTTTTCTGATAACCAATATAACTAGCCACACCATCAGCGGGTGCGAAAATAGGGGTTTTTCTTTTCGCTTTTAAATCAATACCTTTGTGAAATTTCTTTTTATTTAATGTCGGGTGCATACGCCAGCCAAAGTTTCCATTGATTTTCATGGTCTGTAGTGGGCTGCCGTTAGGAATACTATTTAGCATATGATGTTTGTGCACGGTACTAATTTTTGCTAGATCAACACGTTCTTGTAGGGATAAAGTTTTGTCATCTGTTAGCCCAATAAGTGATTCAATATTCTCTAAACTATCACTAAAGTTTTTTAGTTCTAGCGTTTTTTGTTCAATTTGGGTGTTTAAAAGTTCAATGCTCTATTCATAATTATTATTTAAAGTCGTTAATTCACTTTTCTTATTAGCTAGTTTTTCGACATTATTAGAGAGAGTGTTGATAACAAAAAAGCCAACAATAAAGCTCGTTAAAATAAGTAAAACAATAGCAAGGATGATTTTTTTTATGATTTGGTGGGCATTAAAATCAGCAGTTCTCAATTTAGGTTTTCTCCTATTTTTGGTATCGGAACTTCCAACCCTTCCAGCATAAATTTTAGTAAGGATGACCAACTATCAAACTGCATGTAGCGAGTAAGCGCTCTTATATCGTCAAAAAATGTTTTTCTGCTGCTTAACTCATTTCTGACTAGCGCATAGCATTGATCAAACCATTCAAGTACCGTATGAACCAAAAAAG
>JAJJBE010000183.1 GCA_020996635.1 Bathymodiolus brooksi methanotrophic gill symbiont | reverse complement strand
CCGCCTAAGTATTCAGTGGCTCAGGTCGTTGGCTTTATAAAAGGAAAAAGCGCTATATCTATAGCAAGAACCTACATGGGAAGAAGGAAGAATTTTACCGGCCAAAGTTTTTGGGCAAGAGGGTATTTGACTCAATGGACTTAATTTTATGTAATCCACCCTTTCATCAGCAAAATACCATAGGCAGTCATATTGCCATGCGTATGTTTAAACAAGCACGACAAGTAGTATTACGTTCGGGGGGTGAATTGTGGGTGATAGGTAATCGGTAATCGGCATTTAGGCTATCAAGTGAGCTTGAAAAAGTACTTTTCTAAAGTCGAGTTAGTGGCATCAAATGCTAAATTTATTTTGATTAAAGCCAGCTTTTAATGGGGAAAGGGTACTCTGGGCTAAAGTAATAAAGCAATATAGCGGCTGATAACATAGATAAAGAAGCCGCCTTGTAGCGCCAGCTGAATAATTTAAATGCCGTACCAAATGAGCGTTTAAGTTGCACGCCTGCTAAATTTACTCCATAAAGCTCATCTAATAATAAATGCACAATAAATCCAAAGCCTAAAAATAAGCCACTTAACCAAGAAAATTGGCTATTTTTGGTAAATACATAAAAATTAATACACACAGTTAATAAGGTAAAAAAGGCGGCACTAAACAGTGAGTGAAAAACCCCTCGGTGTACAGTCATTATTTTAAAGATAGCGAGTAAAGGATAGCGAATAATTAAAAAAGATCCTACCGCGATAATAAAGACATGTTGCATTAAGTATTGATTTTTAAAAGCCAAAATTGCGAGAATAGCGATAAAAACGCCTAAAGAATTAAATAATATATGCAGGGGTTTAGAGCTATCAGAGTCAATATCAGGTAATAAGCCGCCCATGGTTCCTAAAAAAATAAACCAAGGGATATCAAGTAAATCAAAGAATTCTTTATTAGAAGCGGTAACTGCAGCAATGCCACTAGCGCTAGCAGCAACAAAGAGGTGTGTATTAAAATTGGCCATATATTATAAAATGAAAATGTGTAACTTTAATAACAAAGTAACCGATGTTACGCAGAGGGTTGAAAAAACTTATTGCCTCCCCTTTCACTACATAACATTAAGTAGCCCGTATGAAGCTTGCGCAATACGGGGGTTGACGCGCTGTTTAGCCCGTATTTCGTGCCTCCATACGGGCTTGTATCTCTCCAAAGCATGATATATTACTTAGCTAGTATTATATCAAAGTATACGAGAAATGAATGTAATCGGTATTGATATAAGTAACTGATGTTACGCAGTAGCCGACTTTAATTGTTGCAATTCATCAAAAGCTTGTCGAATAGCATTAATATAAAGTTTCGATTTTAAAGCGAACTTGTTCAGCCCTTGCTGGGCACTGAGAATCT
>JAJJBE010000040.1 GCA_020996635.1 Bathymodiolus brooksi methanotrophic gill symbiont | reverse complement strand
GTGATGATTTTTAGTCCGCAGTAGGCGACAGGGAAATTCGCCAATCCGAAGTGAACTGGTCAGTTCGCTCGGGAGGCAAGTAGTTATCCCGACAGCCGTCAAGTCATTTGAGGTAGACTTAACGAAACAGTGTTTTTTGCGTAGTTGAGTTGGACGCAGGATGAACTGGGGCTCCCATAAATCGCTCCGTGCTGAATGAAGATTGGCGATAGGACATCCCCAATGCCAGTAAGTTAATCGTAACATATTAATACCAATAGAGTTTTTTGGTATAAAAACGAGGTTTTTTTAGAATTTTTTTAACCACTCTAATAACATCAATCCTTTAGAAGCTAAAGTTTCTCTTATATTTCGACAAAACAAGTATTTTAGTTATTAAATATCAATTACTTGCGCTTAACTTACTGGCATTGAGGACATCCCAATGTTTCATGAAGTAGGAATGGCGCGCCTATCGTTCTCTTTTTCCTACATTTTAAGGATAAGTGGGTTCATTTAATGCTAATACCTGAAGAGGTGTCAATTCACATTTTTCAATGGGTGGAGTCTCCTTTATGAGAAATTCTACTTATCACTAGTATTAATTTTTGGGAGATTTACATAACTTAAAATATTTTTTATGAAAATTCTAACTAAAGTTGATCATTACAGGTATCAAAACCAGGCTCTTAGAGTATGTGTTGTACTTTTTAATTAGTTGAACTATAGGTTTTTTTCACGAAATATAAAGGTCGTTGCTTAGATTCAATAAACATATGCCCTACATATTCTCCTAGAATACCAATCGATAAAAGCTGCACACCTGAAAAGAACAAAATAACCGTGATTAAAGTAGTAAAACCTTGCACTGCTTCACCAAATATTAAGGTTTTAATGACAAAGTAGAAGCCGAATAAAAATGCGCCTAGAGCGGTAATGAACCCCGCATAAGTGGCTAAACGTAAAGGTTCTTGGGTGAATGATGAAATGCCTTCAACAGCAAATTTAATTAACTTGCCATAATTCCAGTTTGTTTCACCTGCAAAGCGAGGGTCTCTGCTGTATTCAATGGCTGTTTGTGGAAAACCTATCCATGCAAATAAGCCTTTCATAAAGCGTTTACGTTCACGAACTTCATTTAAAGCATTGACAGCTTGGCGGCTCATAAGGCGAAAATCACCTACATTTTCAGGGATTTCGGTGTCACTGATTTTGTTGATTAATTTGTAGAATAAGCTCGCGGTGAGTTTTTTCGTAAAGCTTTCGCCTTTACGTTCCACACGTTTAGCATAAACAACATCAAAACCTTCACGCCACTTTGTAATCATATCTGAAATTAACTCTGGAGGGTCTTGTAAATCGGCATCAATAACGATAACGGCATCCCCTTTCGCGGCATCAATACCCGCTGTCATTGCAATTTCTTTACCAAAATTGCGGCTAAGGTCAATAATTTTTATACGTGGGTCTGTTGTTAATAGTTCAGTTAAAATGTTTAAAGTATTATCTTGACTGCCATCGTTGATGTAGATCATTTCCACATTCATGTCGATATTTTTGACAGCAGCTGACAAACGATTTTGACACTCCGTAATAACTTCTTGCTCGTTATAAAAAGGGATAATGATAGATAGCAATTCCGTATTGTTTTGCATATTAATTCCTGGTCACGGCATAACGGCGTGGATCTTGGTAAATGATTTTCATGGGGATATTGCGATCTAACCATGATTGGTAGGTTTTCTGAGACATGACTGCAATTGCATTTGTAGACGATAGCCATGTTGGCATAAATTCTACTTCAGATGCAATCCAGCCTTTGACTTCACGGCCAATACCAAACTCCATATTACCTGTATAACCTACAAGTGTGATTGTACGGTTTAAGTAGTAAATAAGTGAATAATTAAAGTTATTAACACTATAAATTGGTATGTCTTTATTATGAGTGTAACTTTGAATCGCTATTGCCATATTCTGTCCTGACCGGATGCTGGTATGGCTTTGATAGCCTGATGCTCCTAAGTTAAAGGCTAGCAAAGTACCCATTGCAATAATGGTAAAAGCAATGGGTTGTTTTTGGCGGTAATAAAAAGCGATAGCACTGGCGAGTGCTAAGCTGATAGAAGCTGCAATTAACCAAGGCCTAAACTCTAAAAAGATAGCAAGAGGGGTATTAGGCTTAGCTGATCCAACAATTTTCCAAGCAACAACCGCTACAATAACAGCTAATAAAGCAGTGCTTATAATGGTACGTAAACTTTGTTGATGTTTAGCTAATTTTTCTCCCGCTAAAATCGCTAAGAAAGGAAAAACAGGCACAATGTAGGGCACGAGTTGTGAATGAGATCGTGAGAAAAATAGAAAGATAAAAACAGCATAGACCCAAAATAATCGGGATGCTTCAAACTCACCTTTGTTAGTGACTTTCCATGAAAATTCAGGCTTAAAAATAGCACTAATAATATTAGTTATCCACGGTAAAAAGCCGATAGATAAAACAACAGTAAAGTACCACCAAGGTTGATCTCTATTATGAACAGTCGATGTAAATCGCTCGAAATGTTCATGAATAAAGAAAAAATGTAGAAATTGATCATTCGCTTGGCTAACAAGAATAAACCAAGGCAAGACCAATAAAAGAAATAAACTCAATCCTTTAATAATAAATAGATTTTTCCATAGCGCCCAATCACGCTGCCATAAGCTATAAAAAACGATTGCAGCCCCTGGAAAAACAATACCGATTAATCCCTTACTTAGGATGGCTGCCGCTAAACCTGCCCAGCTTATTAACATCCATCGCTGGCCTTTGCTGGCTGTATTTCGTTCTGCTTGTGCCAAAGCAAAAGCCCCAACCGCAACAGATAAAAAGACACTGACTCCCATATCTAGTACATTGGCATGGCCAATCCCAAAATACAGGAAGGAACTAACCAGTATTAAGAAGGTGTAATGAGCCGCAGGTTTACCATATAAGCGATAGGCAACAAAGCCCATCCATAAAGCACCTAAAAAGCCAGTCCCTGCACACCAAAGCCTTGCGGCAGTATTGGTTTCACCTAAAATAGCCATGCTGATAGCAGCCCCCCAGTATTGAAGCGGGGGTTTATCGAAAAATTTATAGCCATTTAAGCGGGGTGTCACCCAGTCCCCAGTACTTAACATTTCTCGTGCAACCTCAGCATAACGACCTTCATCAGGGTCAATTAAGTCACGGTAGCCGAGCATTGCAAACCAAAAAATACCTGCTAAAACAATCAGTAGAATAGGTTTTTGGTAGAAAGGAACTGTCTCTTTTGTCATAATGAAAAGTGAAAATTATTGCTTTACAGTGCAATGCGAGGCTGCTTCCATAGTTACTAACTTAGCGGTTTTACGTTGTTCTATGTAGTTAATAAGTAATAACCAGCAACCTAAAACAATAAAGCCACCTGGAGGTAAAATCATTACCACCCATGGTTCGAATTGGGTACTAAATATTTGATAGCCTAATAATTGCCCTGCACCTAATAATTCCCGTACGCCACCTAGCATGACTAAGGCAAGTGTAAAACCTAAGCCCATACCCAATGCGCTAACAACTGATTTAAGCACACCATTTTTAGAGGCATAGGCCTCTGCTCGACCTAAAATAAGGCAGTTCACTACAATTAGCTGAATAAAAGCACCTAAGCGGTTATATAAATCTAAACTAATGGCTTGGATCATATAATCAACTAGGGTAACAAAGGTTGCGATAATAATAATATAAGTGGTGATACGTACTTGCCTAGGAATGAAGTTTCTTAGCAGTGAAACTAAAGCATTTGAACAAACTAAAACAAAGATACTAGCAATGCCCATCGCTAATGAGTTAATCACCGAGTTAGTAACAGCTAAAACAGGGCATAAACCGAGCATCATGACAAAAACAGGGTTGTCTTTCCAAATGCCCGCGGTAAAGACTTCAAGTGTTAGCGGCACTTCTTTTTTTATTGCTTGACTCATAATTTACTCCTTAGCTTTTTTTAAGTATTCTAAATTTTGCATAATAATCGGATGTAAATCCTGTCCGCTTTGATTGAGCATGCGACCAATTGCATTAGAGGTAATGGTGGATCCTGAAATGGCATCAATTTCCCAAGCTTGAGATTTTGTTCCATGGCGTACTGTTTTTATCTTTTGTGCTAAAGCTGTTTGTTCTGAATTCACTTTGGCTTCTAAGCAGTTAAAATTAGCTAAAAATTTTGTATCGGTGGTGATTTTAGTACCAAATCCAGGCGTTTCTGTACTTTTTAAAACATCAAATCCAGTAATGCAGCCTGTGCTGGGTTGGTAACCGTACAATAGTTTAATGGTATCTTGATAACCTTGAGCAGCAGAATTTAAAGCAATCCCTACTAAATTGAGCTGAGCATCATAGCCAGCATAAATAAGAGGGCCATTTGCTTTATCGTCACTTAATGTGAAACCAGTGGCGCTTACCTGAAAAGTAAGCCGGCTGTTTGCTTTAGGTAATACTTTAAAAATTGCACGCTCGGTTGCTAAACGCTGGTTTTCAGCAATAATAGGTTTGGTGAATTCATAGACGATAACAACCAGTAAGCCAGAAATCATGGCGACTAAACCTAAAGTTGTAATAAGTTTGGTACTTGAGGGCAATTCAGGTACTTCGTTCTCAGGCGTACTCATGATTTTTCCTGTATTTTTTTACGGGCGCCATAAATACGCGGTTGGGTATAAGACTCTATAATCGGTGTCGCTGCGTTAGCAAACAAAATGGCATACATGACCGCTTCTGTTAAACCGCCAAATAAGCGAATAATAATCGTTAAAAACCCCACTAAACAGCCAAATACAAAAATACCCAAGGGTGTCACGGGAGAGGCAACCATATCGCTGGCCATAAAGACAGCGGCAAACATTAAGCCTCCTGAAAATAGCATAAAAGCAGGAGATGGATAATGACTGGGGTCCATAAAATAGAAAAATTCTGAGGTAACGGCAGCGCCAAAAAGTACCGCAGCAGGAATACGCCAATCTAACATTTTGCGAGCCATTAAATAAGCACCACAAATTAAAATTAATAAGCTCGATGTTTCACCTGTAGAGCCTGCAACGCTGCCTAAAAATAAATCATAGCTATCGGTGAAAATCCCTTGAAATTTCATCAGTGCTAAAGGGGTTGCTCCTGTAAATCCATCAATTGCGACTTGTTGAGACCATTCTGCCGTCGCTAAAGGCTTCATAAAAGGTAAAGCTAAGGTAGAAGGGATGAATTCTATAAAGCGGTCAGAGGCTAATGCGGGTGTCCATGTTGTGATGGACACTGGAAAAGCAGCTTGAATAAAGGCGCGGCCGACTAACGCGGGGTTAAAAATATTAAAACCTAATCCACCAAATAAAGTCTTGCCCATTGCAATGGCGGTAAACCCTGCAACAGCAGCCATCCATAAAGGGAAACCTGCCGGTAAAGTCATGCCTAATAATAAACCTGTTATTACCGCGCTAAAATCAACAATAGTATTTTTTTTATTAGATAGCTTGTTGAATAGAGCTTCTGTCCCTATACAAGCCAAAATAGTGGTGCACATCAATGCTAAAGCACTAATACCAAATTGGTAAATAGCATAAGCCGCAATCGGTAATAAGGCATAGACAACATTACGCATAATTTGCGGTACGCTGGGTGCTTTGCGAATATATGGAGAGGTGCGTAAATCGATTTTTAAAGGAGTTTTAGCCATCTTGTAAATGCCTTTCGCGGTTTAAAGTTTTTGCAATTCTAAAATATTGTACGAGTGGAATATTAGAGGGGCAGACATAGCTACAAGCACCGCACTCAAAACAATCATTTAAATGAAAATCTTCTTCCATAATATCGTAGAGCCGCTTTGCTGCTAACTGTCCTAGCTCTGCAGGGTTTAAAAGAATAGGACAGGCTTGTAAACATTGGCTGCACTTTATACAAGGTAAAACATCACCTTGCTTTGTTGCATGCTTATCGAGTACTAACAAGCCGCCGGTACCTTTGGTAACAGGAACATCAAGCGATTGTATTGGTAAACCCATCATTGGGCCACCTAAAATTAGCTCAATTTCCTGACCGCTAACTCCCGCATACTCTAATAAATAGCGGATAGGTGTACCAATAGGGATTAAATAATTACCTGACTTTTCTACCGTATCACCGGTAATAGTAATAATGCGTTCAATTAGCCCTCGTCCAGCAGGTAATAAGGCACCAATTTCAGCTAAAGTAGCGACATTAAAAATAGCTAAACCCACTTCAGAAGGCAAACCGCCTGACGGAATTTCTATGCCTAATAATGAGTAGGCAAGCATTTTTTCTGCACCTTGGGGGTACTTTGTTTCAATGGCTTCAATGCTGATTGATCCATCATCAGGTAGATGAGGTTTGATTGCGCTTAAAACATCGAGTTTATTATCTTCAATACCAATAATAGCTTTAGGAGCATCCACACATTTCATTGCAATGCGTATGCCTAATAATTGCTCGATTTTTTCAAGCATTACTCGATGGTCGGTGGTTAAAAAAGGTTCGCATTCACAGCCATTAACCAATACCGTATGAATTTTTCTGTCATCAGGAATGCTCATTTTTACATGAGTGGGAAATGCTGCACCGCCTAAGCCGACGATGCCTGTATTTTTAACGGCCTGAATTAATTCAGTGCGAGATAAACGTAAATAATCTTGTTGAATATCGGACTCTAAAATAAGCTGCCCAGAACTAAGCGATGTAGTGATTGTGATAGCTGGCGCTTTTTCACCTTTTGCAGTCATCACAATATCAATCGATTTTACTTGGCCGGTTACAGGAGCATGAATGGGAACAGACATAAAACCATCTGCTTCAGCAATGATTTCACCACGTGTTATTTGCTGGCCTTTAAAAACAATAGATTTGGCGGGTTTACCGATGCTTTGGGCAAGCGGGACAATTATTTCAGGTGCAAAAGGAAGGCGGCGCGTTGCTTTTTCCTTGGTTGTTGCTTTGTATTCTTCGGGGTGAATACCGTGTGCAAAGGTTCTTTTACCAAACAAGTTAAATAAAGTCATATACTATTTTAACTGGAAAGTGAGCAAGCTGTTTTATGCTTTGTAAAAATAACTGAAAGTTACTCATTATTGTCTTTAGGCGAGAGGACTTATTCGTCGCTTAAATGCCTTTCATGATTTAATGCTTTAGCGATTCTAAAATATTGCACTAAAGGGATATTTGAAGGGCAGACATAGCTGCATGCACCGCACTCAAAGCAATCGTTTAAGTGATGATTTTCTTCCATGGTCTGATATTGGCGATTTGCTGCAAGCAGCCCCATTTCAGAAGGGTTTAAATGAATCGGGCAAGCTTGCAAGCATCGACTACATTTTATACAAGGCATTATGTCATCATGATCATGCCCCGTTGCACGCTCATCTAATACTAAGACGGCCCCTGTTGCTTTGGTAATAGGGACATCAAGCGAGCGAGCAGGCATCCCCATCATTGGCCCGCCTAAAATAATCGAAGCTTCGCCTGTGTCTGTGAATCCCGCCTGTTCAAGTAGGAAGCGTAGTGGGGTACCCAGCGGTGTTAAGTAATTTCCTGGGTTTGTTAAGTTATCGCCTGTAATGGTAATAATGCGTTCAGTATAGCCTTGGGCGGCGGGGAGTAATAAGCCTATTTTAGCTAAGGTTGCCACATTAAAAATGGCTAATCCGACAGCAGAAGAGCGGCCGCCTGAAGGGATTTCAATGCCTAATAATGCCGATGCCAGCATTTTTTGTGCCCCTTGAGGGTATTTTGTCTTAATGGCTTCAATGCTAATACTGCCATTATTGGGTAGATGCGGCCTAATTTCTTGTAAAACATTGAGCTTATTATCCTCTATGCCAATGATTGCCTTAGGTGCAGCTAGGCACTTCATCGCAATATGAATCCCCAAAATTAATTGCTCGATTCTTTCTAACATAACGCGATGGTCAGTGGTTAAAAAAGGCTCACATTCACAACCGTTGACTAAAATAGTATGAATAGGTGTATTTTCAGGCGTGGTCATTTTTACATGTGAGGGAAATGCCGCTCCACCTAAGCCAACGATGCCTGTGTCTTGAACCGCTTTAACAAGGGCTTCACGCGACATGCTTAGGTAATTATTGTAGGTTTCTGACGCGATAACATGCTGTCCAGAATTTAAAGAGGTGGTGATAATAATAGCCAACTGCTTGCCACCATCGGCAACTTTAACTAATTCAATGCTTTTAACTGTACCTGTTACAGGTGCATGAAGAGGCACAGACATAAACCCTGTCGATTCTGCAATCAGTTCGCCACGTGTAATATGTTGGCCTTTATAAACGATAGGCTTTGCTGGTTTGCCTATGTTTTGTGCTAAAGGTACGATAATCTCAGGCGCAAAAGCTAAGCGACGTGTCGATTTTGAGTTAGTTTCTTCTTTGTATTCCTCAAGGTGAACACCATGAGAAAATGATTTATTACCAAATAAGTTGAATAGATTCATATTTGAAAGCCGTCCGTTTGCCGAAGAAAAAACTCTAAAGTATGTAGAAAAAAGAGTGTGTTTTTTATTTTTTACTATAAACACCGTTTGGTGAATTATTGCTATTCCTCGCCGTATTAATTAAGTACCGCGAGGAATTCAGGGATATTACTGAAATTTTTCAGCGCGTTTAATCAGTTTTTCTAAATTCTTTTCATTCGGGTTCCAAGGTGTGCCGGGGTGAATAATCACTGCAGTACATTTCTCTGCAGATCTAACGATATCTTCAAAGGTTCCTGCCGTAGGGTCAATGACCATCGCTTTTTTATCCGCATTGTATTTGAAAATATTAGGGTTAATATCCACACATTCATCACAAGTCGTACAATCGGGTGTTTCTATCCAAACAGGCTCATGCCCACCAGCTGGTTTTTCAGCTGCTGTAGCCGCTGCCGGTGTTGCACTTGCTTCAGCAGGTGTTGATGCTGATGGTACCGCAACAGCGGGGGCATTTGCGGAAGGTGCCGCCATCAGCATGGAGGCTAATTCGCTAGCGTCATCACCGCCCACCATCCCCATAATGTTAGAGGCAATGCTAGAGGCCATTTCTGCTTTTGCTTGTGTGGCAATTGCGACGGTATCAACTTCTTTTCTATCCGCCCCTGCTAAACCTTTTAGGGTGCGCCAGAAATTACGTCTTTCGATAGTTGAATGTACAATTTCTGGATCAACCACAACACGGACTAAAGTATTACTGTCAGGGTGTACCGCATGGATATAAGCAATATTATCTGCCATTTCATCATGGTCTAAATCAATAAACTCATGTAATGGAACCATGTCATCATTCCACTGCGAAGGTGGCACAAATTTAAAGTGTTTTTGAAAGCGGCCTTCGGTCATTGCCCAGTCTGCAAAGGTTAAAGGCACGATCATTTTATCTTCTATGCCATATTCATCAACAAATTGTAGTTCATAAGTCGTCCAGTCTTGGTCAATAGCGGGGTTGCCTTTAAGAGACATACTTTTTTCCCAAGTATCATCTTCACGTGGGTCGTAAGTCATTAATGGATAGGCACGAGATTCAACCGCTAATTTACTTTGCATGTCCGCTGCATCATCAGCAACACCATGTTCTGGTTGGCAAACAGCATAAATATTAAAAATAGCAGGGCCTCGGTAGTTTAAGCCGTCTATATAACCTTCAATTAAATGATTAGGGTGTGCGATAGAGCTTTGTAAGGTGTAAGTCGTTCTATGTGCCATAGAAATTAAACTCATTTCTTTGCGGCGTTCGGTTTTACCTTTCCATTCTTTACCATAAGGCGCCATATCCGAGACTTGACCGATAAAGCCAGAAGTGCAGGCTTGCCCGCCGGTATTGGAATAGACCTGAGTATCTAAAATTAATATTTTCAATGGCATCCCCGACATAATGCTGCGCGAGAGGTTTTGGAAGCCAATATCGTACATTGCACCATCACCACCAACAGTAACGACAGGTGGGCACATTAGGTATTCTTGTTCGCTAAATTGATGCCAATCAAAATAGTTAAAAAAGTGCGCTTGCTCGTCTTTATCGTATTTATTGGCGATTTCTAATTCAGCCATACGAATCGCTTTAAAGCCATCGGTCATTTTAACCATATGCCCTTCAAAGATACCCATAGCTAAAGAGGGCGCATCTTGAAATAGATTATTAGCCCAAGGGAAAGGGTAGGGGTTAAACGGGAAGGTAGATCCCCAAACTGAACTACAGCCAGTACTATTGGTAATTCCCATTTCGGTACGGCCATTGCCTGTTGTACCGTGCGTATATTGCCATTTTAAGTGTTTTAATTTGGCGGTTAATTGAGATGCCCACTTTAACCAGTCGGCATCAATTGGGTTGCTGGCTTTGCCATCACTCAACGCGCTACTCAAGTTAGTTAGCGTTAAATCAACATTTTTATTATTTTCGATAGCCGCTTCTACGGCTTCAATATCACTAATATCCAATTTTTCAGATAATTTTAGGCGGATATGTTTTTCCATTCCGGTAATTAACTGTTCAATTTTAGTGATTTGTTTTTGCACACGCGGTTGCATCAGGGCAACAACCGTTCCGGTGAATAAATGCACAATGGTCTTTTCACCACAGCCCAAACAAGCACCATCACCACAGTTCATGGATGAATAAGTGCGTTTATCCAACATCATGGTGGTTAGCGCACCAATTTTTTCATCTAAATCATCAATACGTTTATATTTTGGGTTAGAGGTGGGTAAGTCATTCCAGTATTCCCAGTCATCACGTAAAGTTTGTATGCTGTCAGGCGTTTGCTTGATGGGAATTAAAGCTTCATCAGGGCAAACCTCAACACACTCCATACAGCCTTTGCAGGTCATAGGATTAATAGTGATGGAAAATAACCCTCCATTATTAGGGGTGCGCTTATTAACTGCATCATGATAAGGCTTGGTAATGGCGAATTTAAAATCCCCCATAGCTTCTTTAAACCAATCAAACTCTTGACGCACTTCTGCTTGTTGATCTTCAGGGTATTCTTTAATGGTTTCACCGATTGATTTATTAAAAATCGGATCGAGTACTGTGCCTTCAGATTTATCTGCTGTTAAGGCATGGTATTTTTTTTCTACGCTACGAATGGCGCGACGTAAGTGCTTAACCGTCTTGCCGGTATTTTCTATGCGTTTAATATTGGTTTCAAAGACTTCATTAATACTATTGATTAAGCCCGGTATTGCGCTATCAGGGCAGACGGTATAGCAATCACCACAAGCGGTACAGTTTTCAGGAATCCATTCAGGGTGCTCAAAACGAATTTGAGTCATATCGCGGTAAATACCCGAAGCGGCAGGCATAAGACTAAGCGCTAAAAATGGATCAGCTAAGTTATCGTTAGCTCGGCCATTAATATAGTTACTACCTGTTTGCTCAAAGAAGCGGTGAATATCTGAAACAGGTGACTCATTTTTAGGCTTTTGTAATAACATCAGTGGCGCAGTTTTTTCTACTTTTTTTGCTGACTCAGCCATATCGCCGACCGTCATACTGCTCACATCTAAATGTTGAGTTTCAGTAAACCCACGTTTTACAGTGCGAAAATTATCGGCAACAACTTGCCCACCTTTGTTGCCAAATTTAGTTTTGATAGTTTCATGGATAGCATCAAGAATATCTTCTTTTGTTTTTCCTGCATTTTCTGCAATGGAAGTTGATTCAAAAAAAGCACCTTGGAAAGTAATACCTTGCATACGAAATTGTAAATCAGGATGACTGGTTTCTTCGCGTGCAATTTTAAAGCCATCTAAATAAGCGACTTTAATGTTTTTATCAACAATATATTGCTGTGATGCTCTAGGAAAGCTGCGCCAAACATCTTCGGGTGTTTCGGCATCGCTTTGAATGATAAATACGCCATTTTTATTTAGCCCTGCTAACGGGTTTGAATGAGTAAATACATTGGGGTCAGGCGCGATAACCACATCAATATGTGCGTATTCGCAGGCGATACGAATAGGCTCGGGCGCTGCCGATAAATAATAGGTTGTCGGTTGGCCTTTTTTCTCAGAACCATATTTTGGATTTGCTTTAATATTGTAATCTAGCAAGTCAAATAAAATCATTGCCAAATTTTTACCGCTAGTAATTGCCCCCCAGCCTCCGACTGAGTGCATGCGTATTGTTAACGCGTCTTTAGGCATTAAATTTGGATTTTCTGAGCCTTTTAAAGCTAAATTTGCAATGGCAGGATAGGCATCAAGAACCGTTTGTTGTTGTAATTCTTGTTTTGGGCTAAATGCCTGTTCACGAATGAAATCTATGCCGAGGTAGTAGAATTTTTGATGCTTGGCTTTGGGCAGCATATTTTCTATGGCAGCAATAATGCCTTCTGGTTGTAAATCGCGGCTACCTAAACCAAAGCAGGCTGAATAAAGTGGCGAGGTATCTGTAATTTTGTTAAATGAAGCGTACTCAGGGAATGGCGTTTCTTTGGAATGGCCATTTTCAAATGCTTTTGCTAAAGCATTACGAATTTCTGAAATCAGCGGCAAATCTTCTGATAAGGGCTGATCGGTGCGCTCCATAACGGTAATGCCTTTACGGCCTTTGGCGACAGCTGAAATTAGGTCACCTGGAAAGGGGCGGAAAAATATCATATTTACTACGCCAACTTTAATGTTGCGTGTTTCGCGCAAATAATCAGCAGTTGCTTCGGCTGTTTGAATAACACTACCTTGCGCAATAATTAAATAGTCGGCATCATCACAGCGGTACTGCCCGATGCGGTTATAGCGACGGCCTGTTAATTCAAACCATTCATCCATGCATTCATCAGCATGTTGTTTTACATGGTCAAAGAAATAAGGGCGCTGAGCTGCAACCGACTGCATATAGGAATCTTGGTTTTGTACTGCGCCAGACATCATAGGCTCATCAACATTCCAAAGTTCAGGAACGCGGCGGCGTACATCGCCATAAAGAATCTTTTGTGCTGCTGTTGGGCTGTTAATAATATCTTCGGGCGAGCCTAAAAATTCTGCAATTAATTTGCGTTCAGGAAGTTGTAAATCTTCAATTAAGTGTGAGGTTAAAAAGCCATCCTGGGCAACAGCAGCAGGATTTAAGCTCAATTCGGCGATTTTACGGCTGATAACATTTAAGTCAGCAACAGACTGGTTATCTTTAGCAAAAACTTGGATAAAGCCCGTATCATCCATGCAGTGGTAATCATCATGGCCACAATGTACGTTAAGCGTTGCTTTGGTAATGGCGCGGCAAGCAATATTCAATACATAAGGTAGTCGCTTACCCACTGCTGTGTACAGAGACTCATGCATATAGGCAATGCCTTGTGATGAGCTAAAGTTGGTTGAGCGCAAGCCTGTCATCGACATACCCGCGGTAATTGCCGCGGCGGCATGTTCGCCTTCTGGCTCTACAAAAATAAGCGGCCGGTCTGATATATTAATATGACCTTTGCTTTTTTCTTCAGCCCATTGTTCACCCATATCGGTAGACGGTGTAATAGGGAAGGCTCCCGCGGCATCACTAGCCTCGCGTTCACACATTATTACTGCAGAGTTGCCATCCATTGCTTGGCGAATACCGGGGTATTTAACGTCTTTTTTTTGTTTTTTTTTGCCAAAAAAAGCCATAGGGTTTCCTTATAAAACGGTGTTCAGTGGTTTGTTTAATATTTAGCGCGAAGTATAAGCTAGCCTATCGGTAGTGTATTTTCGCGATGTGCTTTGCTGCCTTCTTTGCCTTTGCTCGCATAAGTAGAGCCTAGCTTATTATCCAACCAGACAATAGCGCCTGTTGGGCAGCGCTCAATGGGAGTTCGGTCAACTTCAAAATCAGTATATTTAGAGTAATCAATAACAGCTAAATTATTTTTAATCTCAATTAAGCCTGCAGGTGCATCGACAACGCATTTTTCGCAAGCGGTGCAAGCAACTTCACATTCTTGTTCAGCTGTGTCACCTTCATCTAAACTTTTACAGGCGACATAAAGTTTTTCACTAACAGGCATCAGTGAAAATAAGTCTTTGGGGCAAACCACAATGCAGTCATTACATGCAGTGCATTTGTCTTCTATAACAATAGGGAGGCCATGTTCATTCATGTAGATGGCGTCAAAATCACAGACATCAGCGCAATCCGCTAAACCTAAACATCCCCAGCTACAGCCTTTACCGCCACCTGAGACAGCGGAAGCAGCTTGGCAGGATTTTAATCCTTCATATTTTGCGCGTGTATAAGCGACGTGAGTACCACCTGCGCAAGCCAAGCGAGCAACCACTTTTTCGTGGTCGCCCATGCCAACACCTAAGTATAAAGCGATATCTGCATTACCTTCAGCGGTGTTGACGGTACATGCTGAGGGAGATTTTGTGCCATCTACTAAAGCTTCGGCAAAAGGCCGGCAGCCAGGCGTGCCACAAGCACCACACTGCGCTTGAGGCAGCATATCATCAACCTCTGCAATTCGAGGGTCTTCATAGACAAATAATTTTTTATTTGCGATGGCTAAAATTATTGCCAAGATAGCGCCTAAAGCAACCATAAATAGAGCGGCTGTGGCGATGGTTGAAATCATGGTGTTCCGTTTAATTGGGGGGTGAAAATATGTGGGAATTCTCTCTCACAATAAGATTAACTATATTATCATGAAAAATAAATTAAGCATGTTTCTATCACGTAATCATAGCTTTAGTCTACTTATATTTAGTCGATAATGATTGGTCTTTAAGGTTGTGAAGTAGTACTTTTTTAGCGATAATGAGGGCAATGTTAATAAACTTTGGTTTGTAATTATGAATGAAGTCATAACGCAAGGAGTCGAACTTATGCTTACGGGCATGGGGATTGTTTTCCTTTTTCTTGTGATGTTAATAGGTACAGTAAAGCTAATGGCTTATTGTGTAGCTAAATTTTTACCAGAAGAAGCACCTATTACGACAGCACCACCTACACCAGTTTCTAGCGGTGTTACACCTGCTGTGACCGCTGCAATTACTGCAGCAGTTCACCAACATAGATCTAAGTAAATCGTTTTATACATTTATTTAAATTAAAACGTTAAAAAAGTCATAGGAAAAATATAATGGCAGTAACAAATAAACCGGTAGGTATTACCGAAGTTGTCCTTAGAGATGCGCACCAGTCCATTTTAGCCACACGCCTTCGAGTTGAAGATATGCTGCCAATTTGTGAGCAGCTAGATAAGATTGGATATTGGTCTATTGAATCTTGGGGTGGAGCAACGTTTGATTCTTGTATCCGTTATTTGGGTGAAGATCCTTGGGAGCGCTTACGTCTATTAAAAGCAGCGATGCCAAATACACCGCAGCAAATGCTATTTCGTGGGCAAAATATTCTAGGTTACCGCCATTATGCGGATGATGTCGTTGAGAAATTTGTTGAACGTTGTGCAGTAAATGGAATTGATATTTTTCGTATTTTTGATGCGATGAATGATATGCGTAATATTGAGAGTGCTGTTAAGGCGGTTCTAAATACTGATGCGCATGCTCAAGGAACTATTTCATATACAAAAAGTTCAGTACATACGCTTGAAAAATGGATCGTTCAAGGTAAGCAAATAGAAGATATGGGTGCTCACTCTATCTGTATTAAAGATATGGCGGGACTGTTAACGCCTTATGATGCTTTTGATATGGTGACCGCACTGAAAGCGGCTGTCGATATTCCTGTGCATTTACATTGTCATGCAACGACGGGTTTAAGTGTCGGAACTTTGATTAAAGCAATTGAAGCAGGTGTTGATAATGTTGATACTGCGATTTCTTCTTTAAGCATGACCTATGGGCACAGTCCTACTGAAACTATTGTTGCTAGTATGGAAGGTCAAGAGCGAGCAACAGGTTTAGATTTAGAAAAATTAGAAGATATTGCTGATTATTTTCGTGGTGTGCGTAAAAAATACGCAGAGCATGAAGGTAGCCTAAAAGGTGTCGATGGCCGTATCCTATTAGCTCAAGTTCCAGGCGGTATGCTGACCAATATGGAAAGCCAGCTAAAAGAACAAGGTGCAGAAGATAAATTTGCTGAAGTTTTAAAAGAAATTCCTCGTGTGCGAGAAGATTTAGGCTTTTTACCTTTAGTGACGCCAACGTCTCAAATCGTGGGTACGCAAGCAGTACTTAACGTGATGACAGGTGAGCGGTATAAGTCAATTAGTAAAGAAACAGCGGGTGTATTAAAAGGTGAGTATGGTGCAACACCTGCGCCTGTTAATGCTGAATTACAAGCTCGTGTTTTAGATGGGGCTGAGGTCATTACTTGTCGGCCAGCAGACCTAATTGAACCTGAGATGGATAAATTAGTTGCTGAATTAAAAGAAAGAGCAAAAGAAGAAGGCGTCACTTTAGCCGAAAATGTTGAAGAAGATGCTTTAATTGATGGCTTGTTTGTACAAACAGGTTGGAAGTTTCTTGTTAATCGCGGTAATCCAGATGCGTTCGAACCTGCGCCAAATCCAGAAGCTTTTGCGGCTAAAAACGCACCACAAACGGATGCAGCAAGCTACACCGTGAATGTGAATGGTCAAAACTTTAATGTTGCAGTAGGGCCGGGTGGCGCTGATTTAGTGATTGGGGCTTCAGGTTCTGCACCAGCCGCGAGTATAGGCGAGGGTGTTGAATCACCACTAGCAGGAACTATATTCAAAGTGAATGTGGCTCCTGGTTCTGTTGTTGCTGAAGGCGATGTTATTATTATCTTAGAAGCCATGAAAATGGAAACAGAAGTGCGTTCGCGTGTTGCTGGTACGGTTAGTTCAGTAAACGTGAAAGAAGGTGATGCCGTTGCAGTGGGCCAAATCCTTATTAGCTTGTAAATAGCTTATTTATTTACAGTACTTTATAACCACCCATTAACGAGATGTTATTAGGTGGTTATTTTATGTTTGCTGCTTAACCTTGATGTTAACTAAAATAATATTGAGTAAAGCTTAACCAACATATTTTTTAAAATTTAAAGAGACATACTTATGGAAAATCTCAGACTTTTATGGGAAAGCACAGGTATTTATAATTTCGAAGGTCCACAAATCGTAATGATGTTAGTGGGTTTTTTATTGCTTTTTCTTGCCATTAAAAAAGGTTTTGAGCCTTTATTATTACTACCCATTGGTTTTGGCGCTATTTTAAGTAATATCCCTGTTGCTGGGATGTCTGATCCAGGTGGCCTTTTATACTATTTATATGCAGGTATTAAATCAGGTATTTTTCCACTATTAATCTTTATGGGTGTAGGCGCAATGACCGATTTTGGTCCTATGCTTGCAAACCCTAAAACCCTATTATTAGGAGCAGCGGCACAGTTTGGTATTTTTACCACTCTGTTAGGTGCGCTGGCTTTAAATATGATTCCAGGTATGGAATTTAGCATGTCAGATGCGGCAGCCATTGCTATTATTGGGGGAGCTGATGGGCCGACGGCTATTTATGTGGCCTCTAAACTGGCGCCTGATTTATTGGGTGCAATTGCGGTAGCAGCTTATTCTTACATGGCATTGGTACCACTTATTCAGCCGCCGATTATGCGTGCGTTAACGACCAAAGAAGAGCGTAGCATTGAAATGGTTCAGTTGCGTCATGTAGGAAAGATTGAAAAAATCATTTTTCCTTTAATGTTATTAGTCTTATGTACTTTATTATTACCTTCAGCAGCACCACTAGTGGGTATGTTTTGTTTAGGTAACTTAATGAATGTATCGGGTGTAGTTGAGCGTTTAAGCAAAACATCGCAAAATGAATTAATTAATATCGTGACTATTTTCTTAGGTTTATCGGTAGGGTCTAAAATGAGTGCTGATGCATTCTTGCAGATGACTACATTAGGTATTTTAGCTTTAGGTGCGGTTGCATTCTGTATCGGAACTGCTTCTGGGGTATTGATGGCTAAATTAATGAATAAGTTTAGTGATGTACCGATTAACCCATTAATTGGAGCGGCGGGTGTTTCTGCTGTACCGATGGCAGCACGTGTAGCCAATAAAGTGGGCTTAGAAGATAATCCGCATAACTTTTTATTAATGCATGCGATGGGACCAAATGTTGCAGGTGTTATTGGATCAGCCGTTGCTGCTGGTGTGTTGTTAAGCTTGGTGCAAGTTGGCTAATTAGTTCACACCCTATAAAAAAGCCCCAGTTAGAGAAATCTAGCTGGGGCTTTTTTTTGCATAAGGAAGAGATGAAGAAACTGTGAGAAATTACATAAAACATCAAGAAAGTGAAGATAAGCGAATAGAGCAGCTTAACCTGTTTTAGTTACCCTTGCACCCTTGGGTGCTCAATGAATCAGCCCGCTTTGAGTGGTTCACGGTTTTCAAGCCTCCGGCTTTGCCGGAGGTATTTGACTTAACATTTTGTAGGATGGGTAGAATGAAGTGCTTGTTTTTTAGGTGCGCAGCGAAACCCATCAATCATTGCCTGAATGATGGGTTTCGCAAAAAAATGCTCTACCCATCCTACTAAAATTCGTCATATCAAAATGTTAGAGTAATTATGCACAAGTACTTAGTTATCAGTTAACCCTGCGTCGGTAGCGACAGTTTTAAAGTTATCAAGTGCTGTAGAAAGTGGGACAGGCGTTGTGGCAGTAGGTGTTGTACCACCTGTAGGGCTTGATGGTGCTTCATCTGAGCTGCTGCCGCAAGCAGATAAACTGAAAACCATGCAGGCGAAGATTAAAGGTTTTATTAATGAAATAAGTGGTAACTGATGGGAGGTTTTTTTTTGCATAAAGTTAAGTCCTGTCGAAATGTGTTTGGTAAATGAGGGCTAAATGTCGCTAATAAATAAGTATGTAACTGATGAAAGTATTTCGTACAGTGCTGCATAGAGGTTTACCTATAAGCGTAATTGTTAATTTATGGTAAGCATTTTTTATGCCGAATATTAATTATTTTTTTAGAAGGCGCTGTAAGCTAGGTAGTTAAAGCTAATTACCTTATTATTGGTCTATTAGGGTGATTGATAGGAATAAGTGAAAATAAGGGATATGACATACTGCAAAGGGATATAGCTTAAAAATTGAAATTTAACAGAGGGCGATATTAGTTATTATTCGTGATGTAAATGATTGAACTGTATGTAAAAATACAGATTGTTAAGAAGTTTTTTTATATGGCATACTTCCTGCCTTGTTTAGATAAGCAATGTAAATCAATCATGTCATGGAGCCTATCAGATGCGGCGAATAACAAATAACATAATAAAATTTCTAAGTCTCAGTATTTTTCTTTTTTTCAATAGTCAAATGCCTGTATATGCAGCAGCTAATGTCTTTGATGAATTAGTTGATCACCCAAAGATACCTATGCTCGATGAAGATGGGCTGAATGTTTTGGATACGGGTAATCCATATAGCTCGAAAAAAAGTTGCGAAGGCAGTGGTTGTCATGATTATGATGCTATCAATCACTCATATCATTTTGAAATGGGTCGTGATGAAGTAGGTGACTATTATGGTAAAAAACGTGGCCTACCACATTTGGTTTCGCCGGGTTATTTTGGTGGTTACACCTGTATGGGTGGAAGCAACCCAATCGTATTGGCTAAAAAGAATAATGCCAGTGCAGCAGAGTTTGGAGATTGGGGTTCAGCTGGTTGGGTAAAAGATTGTGCTAACTGTCATGCCGGTGGCGGTTTTGCTGAGCTAGATCGTGATGGTATTCGTTACGATGAAAAAGATGTATTTACTATCAAAGAATTTGATGGCGATTATTACGATCGTGTAAAACAAGAAGGTGGCACAACAAAAGTTGTTCCTCATGATTGGAAGAAAAGTGGTGTAGTCGAAGCTGACTGTATGTTATGTCATGCTAAATTTGCTGATTTATCAGTGGCCGAAGCAAGTTTGATTGACCAGCCTGCTGATAACCGACGTGGCCCTGGTGGCTGGGTTCGTAGCCAACGTGGTGATTTTGCGGAGGAAGGATATTTTCGTGAAACAGGATCAACAATTATAGAAGGAATGAAGAATAAAGATGGCGTTAATATGCTGTCTTTTAGTCGCTCTGAGCAATCAGTGCATAATCACATGACTGGTGAAATGGAGGCCAGCGTTGGTTTAGATTTAGACGAGAACGGTAAGCCGATTTTAAATTGGAATGCTGCTGCATTTGATGCTGAAAAACGTGTTGTGATTCCTATGCTACGTTTTCCTGATAATGATAACTGCATGGCTTGTCATCGAACCAGTAATTCACGTCGTGGTTTTTATGGTTTTGGTGATGATGCTGTTATGACACCAGAAACTGAAGATGGAATTGAATCAACGGGTGTGATTGTTGATGATTACAAAGATGATGTACATAAAGGTAAAGTTTTTACAGATAACAATGGCGAATCAAGAACCATTGATAACTGTAATGCTTGCCATGCGAAGCAGTACTATAAACCATTAGGGGCACCAATAGATTTAGATGCAAATCATGATTTCCCTAAAGGAAATTCTGATATGGATGTACGTAATGACTTAGATTATGAGCCAAATGCGATGTCTTGTGAGTATTGTCATGATGAAGCGGTTAATAAAGTCGTTCCATCAGGCCATACAGATGGCATGTTAGGTGCTCACCTTGAGTTGTGGAAAGGTAATGGGGATATGGCTGGCTATACAGCAGGCACCCTAACTAAAATTACACAAACACATTTAGATGTAGTTGGCTGTCAGACTTGTCATATTACAAATAAACGTGGAAGTGTTGATGATGCAATGTTGTATCGCTACCGCCAAGCTGAAGATGGTCAGCAAAAAATCATTCCTTATAAACCACGTTACCGTTATTACTGGAAAGATGCAGTAACGGGTGATGTATTATTTAAGAATGATCGGAATGCTATCTTCAAAAAAGGTGAAGATGATGACGGCTTATTCGGTATTATTTTTGATCCACAAACAGGTCAGGAATTTGGACGAGTTTCAGCAAGAATTAGTCATGGAAGCATGAGGTATTCAGACCCTGAAGATTACGAAGGTTTTGTGGGAATGAAAAAGGCTTACGACGGAGTCTTGAAAGCTAAAGGATATACATCGCCTAATGCTGTCATGGTCTGGACGGAATCTAATGAGTATGTTATTTCTCATAACACACGTCCTTCTCCTGAGTCTATGCCATGTGGTGACTGTCATGCTAAAAAGCAAAACGGTTCATTTAGCTCTTTATTATCTGTAGATGGTGTATTAGGTGAAGCGAATGCTAAAGAAGTTACTACATTACCTGATAGACGTTTAGTCGAGGAAGGTATTGTTATCCTTGATTTAGAGTATATGAAGGTCGATGCTGACGGTAAAGTGACTGAGAATGTATCAGACATTTTATTTGCTACTAAAGTTGATCCTTTTATGACTTTATTGCAGAAAAAAGGGATTAATACGGTTGCTGAAGCACTGGGTTACTTTGCACCTATAAAAATCAATGCTGAAGTATATGCTGAAGTGGCACTCAATGATGAAGATAAAGCAAAACTTGCGGCTAGATTGCAAAGTGGTAATGCTCTTGTTTTTAAGGCAAACCCTACCAATGAAAAAGTACGTGGTTTAGCTGTTATTGCAGATGCAGACACTTCAATTAATACTAAAGTGTTACCTAGCTATAGAATTATGCTAGGTTTATTAAATGACAAAGGTGTTGAAGCTGCCAAGCAAGTCCTTCAAGCGAAAAATTTAGGTAACTTAAGTTCTGATGTTACTTACTTTAGAGCAGAGGATGATAAACGTAAGCTAGTTAGAACAATGGTTGGTGGAGATGTGTTGTTAAAAGTACCTTATCAAGGTAGTAAAACAGACACTTCAGCTATCAATGTTGCTTATATTGATTGGGCAGTAGAAGAAGTTGGGCAAGTTCCAGCTTCTGATATTATCGCTATTCAGTCTGGGTTGAATGGATATGTGATATTCAAAGCAGCTGCAACTGGTTTTTACTTTGTAGCAGATAAATAGTAAATAGACTTAATTGAGTGGTGTAGGTTTTAAGTGAGTTAAAACCTACATGCTCATCGTAAGTAAAGGAAATGTTTTTATTTCTTTAGCATTTATTATTTAAATAATAAACTAAAATAAACAAAGGAGCGCCTAAGTATTTAGGTGCTCCTTTTATCGTTTAAGTAAAGGTTAAACTCAATGAAAAAAATAAGTGAATTACAACAAGAAAATGAGCAAAGAAGTGAGGCTTTAGACGCTGATAGCTTGCTTAATCAAAGTATACCTTGGTTGTTTGGTGCTGGTATTGCGGCAGGGCATTTATTAACAGCTTCAAATTGTACGATTCCTCAGCAAGGGAAATGTGCGGTTTGTGGTGGCTGCGTGGTTGCATTAGGATCGCTAGTGGGTTGGGCTATGATAAAAAAGCGCCAAGGCGACGATTTTTACAGCGAATAGCAATATTAATGAAATTAGCTTATTTAATCCTTCTTAGTTGTTTTTTATTGCCATTAACTGCGCAGGCTGCATGGAATTGGAGTGGTAGTTTAAAGACAAAAATACAAGCTGATAATCGTTATACGCGTTATGTTGATGATACTCGTGTATTTGGTGAGCTTTGGGGGAGTTTTGAAGTATTTGATAATAAAAGTTGGAATGTAGCTTTAGATTTTGTAACCAGAGAAAGTTTAGAAGAAGGGCTTGAAGGTGATATTTTTCAGTTTTATATAGAAAAGTATTTAGCTGAACTAAACACTAAAATAAAAGCTGGCCGATTTCAACGAGCAGATAGTTTAGGGTATTACAGTTTAGATGGAGCAACAGTAAGGTATCAGCTACCCACAAAGGGCTTAACGGTTGAAGTTTATGGCGGGCGACCTATACGCCAAGAAGATATGAATTCAGTCACGGCTGATTGGGTTTATGGTGCTGAATTTAATAGTCTACAAAAAGTAAATTGGCAGAATAATTTTCTACCTGTTGATACGTGGGCGCTACGTGTTAGTTTTCAACAGTTACACAATCAACAGACATCATCAATATTAAGTTTAGGCAATGTATTTTCAGGGCAGTTTAAACATCAATATTTACATGCTTATGAGCTTTCTTTTATGACCACAGTAGAAATAGAAAGCGGCGCATTTGAAGAGATATTTACGGGCTTTTTATTAGATATTACAGAATATAGTCGGATACAACTTAATTATGCAAGGTATGAGCCTAGGTCTTATTATCCGACGTTTAAAGAAAAATTTTACACCAGTTACTATTACGGAAAACAGGATTTAATAAGCCTTAGCTTTAATCAAAGTTTAACGCCGACATTACATTATCATTTGGCAGGAAAAAGAGCAGCAAGGAATGCTAATCAAGATATTGGTTATGGTTTTGATATGGGAGTAAACAACCAATATTTTAGTGATTGGAACTTGAGTGCTGATTTTGACATGCTGGAATTTGGGGATAGTAGTAGTTATAACCTGTATTTTGGCTCGGAATATTCATTATCAGCTAATGCGCTATTAAGTCTTAATTTAGCATATTCATTAGATAACAGTGCTTTGTATGCAGAAAACAAAGCAGCAGGAACAGAAGTAAAGTTACGTTACAAAATTATCAAAGGTTTATTTATGGATTTAGCCGGTAGTTATATTGTAAATTCTCGCTTAAAAGATGAGTATTTAGGTGGTGTACAAATGACGTGGTATTTTGATAATTTTACGGCGAAGGGATCAAAATAATGTTTCGATTAATTTTATTAATAGCCTGCCTATTTCTTTCTGCTTCTACTTTTGCAGATGGCTTGCCGCCGTTACAAGAAACATGGTGGGAAGAGCGAGCTCAACGGAGTGATATTTATTACCCGCATAAATTACATTATGAAACCATGGAAGAAGAGGGAGATAGTTGTTTATTGTGTCATGCCTTTCAAAAAAATGATGAGCATGATGAAACAAAGCGTAAGCCATTAAATACCATTGCTAATGAACCATTAATGGGTATTTGTCATGATTGTCATGTCGATGAAAAGCGAGCGCCATGGCGTTGCGATCTTTGTCATGATGACAATAAAAAGATTTGGCCTGCAGATCATAATTCTGGGTATATTCAGAATCATGCTGAAGACAGTAAACAAGATACTGAAATCTGTGAAACCTGCCATTTAGATCGTAAATTTTGTACCGACTGCCATTTTAGCCGAGATACCTTAGGGACAGGTTATCACCCTTTAGGCTATGTTAACCGCCATGGATTGGAGTCACGCATGATGCCGGCTAATTGCAGCCAATGTCATAATAGTTTTTATTGTAAAGATTGCCACACTCAATGATTATGATTAAAAAAATCGCACAATTATTTATGTTTCTTTGTTTAGCCCTCGCTATGCAAAGTAGCTTTGCAAGAGATGTTTCTTTAGAAAAGAATCAAATAGTATTAACGCTAAATCATGGAGGAGATGGCAGTGCTTGGGGGCTAAGTGAGTGTTCCGGCTGTCATGTGCTAAGAAATATTCATGGTAATGCGCCTAAAATTAAGGGTATCGTCCAGCAAACAGGGTATGCGTCTTGTGCCGGTTGTCACGGACAAAATGGCACAACAATTAAGCGAGAGTGTGTGCTTTGTCATAATGAAAGTTTACTACCTAAAAAACCGTTGATGCAAGATGTTAAGAATCATAATTTTAAAATGCAAGAAGATAGCATTCTAAATGATAAAGACTGCTTAGCTTGTCATTACGCATCGGATATGGATGGTGATTTTGAGCCTGCGGTTGATTTAAAAGACTACGATTTAAAAGGTGCGCTCGACTTACCATATCGAAATGGTTCTGAATTTTGTTTACGCTGCCATAATAAAAATCATCAACAAGCCGGTTATGAAATACAAGTTCGCTTTAAGCGTGATCCTTTGGTGATGATGGCGATAAATTATGAGCATATCGATATGCACGGTAAGAGATTAGGAGAAGGTAATAGGACTTATACTGGATTGCGCGAAGCTTATGAGTATCAAACAACGGTTGCTTGTAGTGATTGCCATGCAATGCACGGCACACATAATGAAAAATTAATTGTTGATCGCTCTGATGCAGGCATGAGCTTGTTAAAAGATAGTTTACGCTCAGTACCTATTTCGATTGATACACCCGGAAATAACTATGCTCAATTGTGTGTGACTTGTCATGACAGTGAAGAAGTTGTGGAAGAATCTGAGTTACAAACAGGCAATGGATTAAGCGGAGTGCATCAAGCCAGTGGTAGTTGTGTTGAATGTCATGTACATGGCATGGCTGCGCAAACGGGATTATAAAAGTGCTCTTATTACGCTACTTATTTTTAGTCTTACTTGCAATGCCTGCTTTTGCAGGTGATGCGCCGATACTTCCCCCTCTGCATCACCTTGTTGGCATAGAGCCTTCTGATGCGATTGAAATCCCCGATGCATTTAAGCTAGGTGAGCAAGGCGAATTAATTTGTGCAACGTGTCATGGTCTAAAAGATATAGATAAGACACCGCTAGATGAAGTGGATACTGAATCAGCTGATTTTTTAGTAGGCGGAGGCTATCGAAAAATTACGGGTTTTTGTTATCGATGTCATGATGAAAAAAAGGTTCAGCGTGACAATATTCATCTGATGTTAGATGAGAGCGGCAATATTAAGAAGAAACAATGTGAGTTTTGTCATGAGGAAGTACCCGACCGAGAAAAAGTAAAATCTCATAAAGATGCAAAATTACGCTTACCTTTAACGACTATTTGCTTAGGATGTCATTTAAAAGATCCGCATTTTAATGCGGTAGAGCATCAAGTAAAACCTGCAAAAGACGAAATGCTGAAATTGATTGAAAAAAATAGTCAACAGCAAGGCATTATCGTGCCATTAAGTGATAAGCAAGAAGTCGTGTGCGTGAGTTGCCATAGTCCACACCAATATGGCGTGATTGACCCGAGTACCCCTGCTGGTAAACAAGTGAAAACAAAAGACTTAGAAAAAGGCGTGGATTATAAACCCCACCCTTGGAAAGCAGTAGTGACAGCTGACAAATTAGACCGCCTTGCTGAGTTTAATCAACAGCATGATATGAATGTGGCATTTTCTTATCAACGGATAGTTCAAGAAACCTTATTAAGGCTTCCTGCAAAAGATGGGCAGCTTTGTCTTGTTTGTCATGATTTTAAAGATTAATAATTGAGAAGTAGTATGCGTGTTATTCAAAACTTAAAAGCGATTCCTAAAGTACAGAAATTTAGGTATGGCATGATTCTTTTAGCAAGCCTGAGTTTATTAGGGCCTTTAGCTTTTTTACCACAATTGGTAGGTAACGATGATTTATGTGGCCAGCTTTGTATGCGTCGCTTTTATTTGTATTTTCCTGGAATGACATGGGATGATTTTTTTGTACATGTGAATTCAGCCACTATTGGTGTCATGGCCTTTGCGATTATTTTAATAACGACTTTATTTTTTGGGCGTATTTGGTGTGGTTATTTATGTCCAGTAGGCGGTTTGGCAGAACTGAGTTCACGTATGTTAAATGATCGCTGGAAAATTGAATTTCGCTCTTTACCTCAAATACAGATTCGTTATGGATATTTTGGTTTTTATTTAGTGGCTATGCCGGCATTAGGAATTAGTGCTTGTAGTTTATGTAACTTTATTACTATCCCTCGATTAATAGAAGCGATGAGTGGGGAATATCGCGGCATGATTTATCTTGTTTCTAGCGTGGGCTTAGTTAACCTCGCCTTATTATTGTTATTGGGCGTTTTTGCTAGTAAAGGGCGTGCTTACTGTCAGTTTCTATGCCCAATAGGTGCAGCAGATAGCATTGTTAATCGTATTGGTGCAAGACTGCCTTTTGCGCACCGTATTCGTGTGGCAAAAGAGCGTTGTACTGGCTGTAATATTTGCGCCCGAAATTGCATGTGTGGCGCCATTAAAATGGTCGATAAAATTGCGGTAGTTGATCAAATGTCTTGCATGTCGTGTCATGAATGTGTCGATGTCTGTGACTGGAATGCTTTAGCATGGACGGCTCCCCCTAAGCATAAACATAATAGCCCTAAGCGTATTAAAAAGAATACTGAAATTTTCCCTTTACCTGATTGGCAGGCAATTCATATTCATCCAGTTAAAGAGGAGGCAGGTAGAGTATTACCTCAAATAAGTGGAGTAAGTATTTTTAATGCAATGGTTTTATTGACAGTTATATCAGTCATAATTGTCGGCTCATTTTTGTAAAGGATGATGATTGTCATGGTGCGTTCTTTTTTACTGTTGTTTTTGTTGTTGCTTAATTATAGTGCTGAAGCAAACCCTCGTTATAGTGATCCTGATGGCTGTTTATCTTGCCATGCTTATGAAGGTTTAAATTTTATCGATGAGAATGGCGTTTTTCGCAGTGCAACGATTGATGGAGACCATTACGCAAGCTCTTTACATGGTAGTGTGCCGTGTAAAGATTGTCATCGAAAAGTCATTGATTATCCGCATAAAGTCGAAAATACTGAAGTTGATTGTGGAGCATCCTGTCATATCGAAGAACCATCAGAAGGTGTTAAGTATAGTCATGATGTTATTCATGAAGAAATGGATAAATCTGTCCATGCTGATGGTTGGTATAAAGGTCTAACGGGTGGTAACCGTTTGGAAGAGCTAGAAACAGAGCAAGACCCTTCTTGTCGGCGATGTCATAGTAATACCGCCTATATTGCTGAGATGCAGTTAGAGAAATTTAAAGAAGCATTTGACCATGCAGAAACGGAATGTGGAAATTGTCATCAAGGTAAGGCGTGGATGGGGCAATTTGGTGGACATATCTTAAGACGTTTTGTTGGCAGGCGCTGGAATAATATTGAGAATAATCAACTTTGTATTCAATGTCATGGTGATATTGATGCCATGCGGGATGTTAAGCAAGAGGATGTTAAAACCTTAGAAAAACATCCGCCTAGTGAGCGCTTTATACAGAGTTCAGAAAGTTATACAAAAACATTACACGGCCGATTAATTGATGCCAATTCAGATTTTGGTGCATCGTGTATTGATTGTCATGCTCCTGATGGATGGAAACATGAAATTCGTGCTTATACTGATGAAAAATCAGCCTCACACCCTGATAATTTAGCGGAGAGTTGTGGCCAGTCTAACTGCCATGCTTATAGCAAAAAACCGGGTAATGAAGGTTTTACCATGACCGATATGCACAGTTTATCCTTATTGGGCTTAAGTAGCATGGAAAAGCCTCTAACTGATACAGACCTGTGGCAGTCAAATTGGTTTCGTAGTGCATGGCCTTTAATGATAGCAGGTATTGTTTTTGCAATAGGTAGTTTAATTTGGTGGTTTTTTTATAGAACGGATAAAAAGATTATTGCTATTTTAGGGGGAGATCGGTTTGAGCGTGTCATGATCGGCAGAAAACCTAAAAAGGCTAGAGCGAAAGCAGCGGCAAGAAAATCGCGTGTGCCGAAAGCAGCAGTCACAGCACCAGAAATAGCGGCAACAACGCCTGCTACTATTAACCAAGATGCTGCAACAACTGAAGTAGAAAAGACACCTAAAAAATCTGATGATTCTGAGGCTTAAGATGGTTTATCGTATATTTATTATCGGCTTATTAAGTGCGATGAGTTGTCATGTCACAGCAGAAAGTTTGTATTTGCAAGAAATTAACAATACCGTTTTAAGTGAGCGGCAATTAGCAGAGTCTAAAGAAAAATTAGCAGCACATAAAGACTTAGAGGTGCGTGAAAAACTTGATATGCCTCCTTTTCATAAACGAGGCCAATTGAATGCATCGTTAGAATATAACACTTGTACGACTTGCCATTTGTCGCCACCGCATACTAAAAGTGAGCGCACTCGTACCTTTATGAATATGCATACACAATTTATTGCTTGTGAAAGCTGTCATTTTCGTCCTAAAGATAAAGTACTTAGCTATCAATGGGAGGATGTACGAGATGGATTAAGCCTAAAGGGAAAAGCTAAATTATTTAGACAAGTGCAAAGTACAGAGGAAAAACCTCTGGAGCGAGTAAAGGCCTTACATTCTTATTATAAGATAACGCCATTTTATAAAGGAGAAGCCGCTGTTTTGCGTAAAAATAGCCAATTTGCACAGGCAACAAAGCGTATATGGGAGGGCGGCGTGGAAGCTGAAAAAATAGAGCGACGTGCCTTGATTCATGCGCCTTTAGAGGAAAAAGGTCCAGAATGTAGTGCCTGCCATGATAAAGATGAGCAGTTTTTAGATTTATCTAAGCTTGGTGCAAATACTTATCAAGCTAATAAAATTTACAATAATATCATTGCACAATTTTTTGCACGCTATAAGGATGAAGAGAGCCGACTTCGTATTATGAGACTTTTAAAATGATACGCTATGCCTTAATTGTTATATGTCTAGTGCTGCAAGTTATTTTTTTAAAGCTGGTTGTCGCAGAAGAGCAAATTCCTGTTGCAGAAATAAGCACTATCTTGGCCGACGAATTTAACCAAGCAACTGCTTTGGCCGTTGATTCAGCAGGTTTAGTGTATGTTTTAGATGGTATGAATTCACGCGTTGTTATTTTTTCAGCGCAAGGGAAAAAACTAAGCGAAATATCAGAAAAATCCCTAGGTCATGATTTTACTAAAGCAATGGGTTTAGCTGTTCAAGGGCAGCAACTCTATATAGCAGACCCAGTACGTCACCAAATCATTCAGCTTTCTTTGCAAGGAAAGTGGTTAAAAAATATTAGTTTAACTGCGCCTGAGAAAGAGAGTTTATTACCAGAACCTGTTGCCTTATTGGCAAATGAAAATTACTTAATTTATAGCGATAGACGTTGGCATAGGGTTTGTTATTTAGATATTACATCGGGCAAACAAGTACGTTGTATCGGTGAGCGTGGTGAAATGAATGGCCAATTTCAATACCCCTTCCAGGTAGCCGAAGATAAAGATAGCTATTTAAATGTAGTCGATGTACTGAATGCACGTATTCAAGTATTTGACCGCAGTGGACGATATTATTCGCAGACAGGGCGGTTTTCGGTAGAAAATTTTTACCGACCTAATGGAAATAGCTTTGATGAACTAGGCTTTCAGTATGTTAGTGATGCTTATTTGGGCAATATTAGTATTTATCTGCAAGGACGGTTTTTAGGTTTATTGAGAAATGCAGCAGGCGAAGCCTTTAACTTTAAAACCCCGGTTGCATTACAGTATGACTCATCTGGTTATTTGTATGTGTTGGATTCAACAACACAGCAATTAACTAAGTTAGCTTTAAGCTATCAATTATTAACAAATAAGCCAGATAAAATAGCAGAGATCTCACGTAAAAATTGTGTGATGTGTCATTTCACATGTGCAGAGCAAGTCAGCCAAGAAAGTGTTAAGGATGAACAAGCTGTTTTACCCGTTGCGGCATTAGATATGTGTGTTAGTTGTCATCATGGTGCTGTTTTAGATTCTAGGCAAGCAATCCCTCATGCGGTACAGCACCCAACTGTGTATGATGCGGCAGATAAAAAACAGGCGCGTTATGATGCCTTGCCGCGTGAAGATGAAATGCCAGAAGTTTATCCACATACAGATAAGCAGGATTTAAATTGTGCTAGCTGTCATACCCCTCACAATGATAATGAAACCCCACAAAGTTTGTATAAAGAAAACCATAATGCATGGTTACGGGGTGCTGATTATGGCAGTGAGCAATGTGAAGCTTGCCATGAAAAAAATGCAAAATCTTCTGGTAGAGAAAATAGTAAGCAGTTTGGAATTAATCATCCTTTAGGGGTGAAAATGCATAAACCCAAAACTAAAAAAGTACAGCATTTAGAAACGGCTGATCCATACTTACAAAAAGGACTACCAAAATTATTATTGAATAATGGTGCTGCGTTAGGTGTGGATGATGCACTCGTTTGTCAGTCCTGCCACCAAATACATCAAGGGAAAACAGATAATTTATTAACTTTAACAGATGACGCAGGGAAACTTTGTGCAAGTTGTCATCAACGACAAGCCCCTAAAGATGCCAAAGCAGCACGTAAAGCCGGCGTACATCCTGTCGATGTTGAGATGGAAGAGCCTGTTGAAATTCGAGGACAAAAGGTTAAGTCGGTACAGTGCCAGAGCTGTCACCAAGTACATAATGGCACTGTGGGGACAGAATTATTCCCTGATAAAATTAAACAAGCAGAAACTTTATGTGCTGATTGTCATCAAAGGCAGCATGCAAAAGACGATAAAGAGGCTAAGAAAAAGGGCATTCATCCAATGAATATAGAAATGGATGAGCCCGTTAAAATTGCAGGTAATGAAATTAAAAAAATTGGCTGTCTAAGTTGTCATTCCGTGCATGCTGGGAAACCTAATACACCGGTATTACATGAAGAGCACCGTAATGGACAATTATGTGAGAACTGTCATGAGGGTATGCAGAAAGTAGTGGGTACAGATCATGATTTACGTGTGACGGTAAAAGAATCGGAAAACCAACAAGAAGAAAGTCCCTTACACTCAGGTGCTTGTGGCGCGTGCCATACACTGCATAAAGGCAGTGCTGAACTGCCTTTTTTAAGTTCTGTGATAGGGCTAGATAAGCAAGAACGTGATGATACCGCACCGCATTTAAAGCGTGATGAACTATGTTTAAACTGCCATCAGAAAAAAGGCATAGGTAAAGAGAAAGAAATTGTTGATTATGGGCATCCTTATCAAGATATGATTTTAAGCTCTGATGAAACTGTTATGCCAGTTATTGGCGCAAAAAATGAGACTATCCATGAGAAAGGCGTGATTGCCTGTATGACATGCCATGAACCGCATACATGGGAACCGAAAGCCTTTTTGAAAGAGAGCAAAAGTAAGGTGCTAAATTTTAATAAACAGGAAAATATTGAAGGTAATGTGATTAATAGTTTTTTACGCCATAAGGGCGTAAAAGATACATTTTGTGTTGATTGTCATGGTATTGAGGCCTTATCAAAATATAAGTATTACCACCATAAAGATAAGGCACGAGATATTGGCGTGGATTATTTAAAGTAAGAAGGAAGAGCATAAATCTAATCAATATTAGAGTATGATTATATTTATTAAGGCAGTTTATTTTGTGAATACAAAAAAGAAAAAATAGGAAAAGTATGAGTATTAAATTACCGCAATGGTTTTATCGATTAGCTTCACCTCGTTGGTTTTATGAGATTAGTGGCAAGTTATTACCTTGGTTTACAGCGGCTGCTATTATTTTATTGCTAACAGGTAGTATTTGGGGGCTGGTTTTTGCGCCAGCTGATTATCAACAAGGTAATAGTTTTCGGATTATTTATGTACATGTTCCAGCATCCATCTTAGCGCAGTCCTGTTATATGTTGATGGCGATTGCAGGAGCTATTGGTTTAATTTGGAAAATGAAATTGGCTCATGTCATAGCGCAATCTTGTGCGGCCTTTGGCGCATCGATTGCTGTGATGTCATTAGCAACGGGAGCCATTTGGGGTAAACCAACCTGGGGTGCTTGGTGGGTTTGGGATGCTAGATTAACTTCTATGTTAGTTTTATTATTTTTATATGTGGGCGTGATTGCATTGCGGGGGGCGTTTGAAAATACCCAAAGTGCAGATAAAGCCGCTGCGGTATTATCTTTAGTTGGTTTAGTGAATATTCCCATTATTAAATATTCGGTTGAGTGGTGGAATACGCTGCATCAACCTGCTACGTTCACCATCACAGAAAAGCCCGCTATGCCGCCAGAAATGTGGATTCCACTACTCATTATGGTGCTAGGCTTTTATTGTTTCTTTTCTGTTATTTTAATGCATCGTGCACGGCTTGAGGTTTTACAGAGAGAAATGAAAACTAGCTGGGTACAATCGTTGATTAAGTCGTTATAATTTCAGACTTAGTAATATTTTTTACTTAAAGTCAGTTTTACGCAGGGCTTTGACTTCACTCCCCTTGTCTTTAATGTACTTGGGGAGTTTTAATTTAGAAAGGAAAACAAAAATGGGTGATTTTGCTTCATTTAGCGAATTTTTACAGATGGGTAAACACGGCCTTTATGTCTGGTTGAGTTATGGCATGGCTTTAGCAATCTTTATTTATAATGTAAGTTCAGTCATTTTACTGAAGCGTGCATTTTTTATGAAAGCAAAACGTCAATTAAGAAGAGAAGAAAACGCATCATGACACCTAAAAGACAAAAACGTTTAATCATTATTTTATCGATAGTATTAGGAACTAGCTTGATTGTGGGTTTGGTTATGTACTCCTTAAATCAAAATATTAATTTATTTTATTCAGCTAACCAAATCGCTAATGGTGAAGCGCCTGTGGGCACACGAATTCGTGTTGGCGGCATGGTGGTTGATGGCAGTGTAAAAAGAGCAACGGATTCATTGCGTGTTAGCTTTGCATTAACAGATTATGAAAAAACAGTGAATGTAGTGTTTACCGGGATTTTGCCAGATTTATTTCGCGAAGGGCAAGGAATCATTGCACAAGGAAAAATGGATGCGCAGGGCGTTTTCCAAGCAATTGAAGTATTAGCAAAACATGATGAAAATTATATGCCACCTGAAATTGCAGAAACCATGAAGAAAAAACAAGAGGCGATAAAATGATCCCTGAGTTAGGTGAGTTTGCGTTAATTTTAGCGCTAGGTTTTTCGATTATTTTAGCGACGGTTCCTTTATATGGCGCTGCGACATTAAAGACCTTATGGATGCAATATGCGAAGCCTTTAGCCAAAGCACAGTTTACATTTATGCTGATTAGTTTTATCTGCTTAGGCTATGCATTTTCAGTTGATGATTTTTCCGTGCAATACGTGGCTAATCATTCCAATAGTCAATTACCCATGCAATTTAAACTGAGTGCGGTTTGGGGGGGGCATGAAGGCTCTTTATTATTATGGGCGTTAATTTTAAGTGGCTGGACCTTAGCGGTTAGTTTATTTAGTAAAGGATTGCCTCTTGATATGCTGGCGCGTGTTTTAGGTGTGATGGGCATTATTGCGACAGGGTTTACTTCCTTTTTACTTTGGACATCTAGCCCTTTTTTACGATACTTACCGCGATACCCAATGGATGGGGCTGATTTAAACCCGTTATTACAAGATTTTGGTTTAATCGTACATCCTCCATTACTTTATATGGGCTATGTGGGATTTTCTGTTGCCTTTGCTTTTGCTATTTCCGCTTTATTATCGGGTCGATTAGATGCAGCATGGGCGCGTTGGTCACGTCCTTGGACAAATATTGCTTGGGCCTTTTTAGGCGCGGGAATTACATTAGGTAGTTGGTGGGCTTATTATGAATTAGGCTGGGGTGGCTGGTGGTTTTGGGACCCTGTAGAAAATGCCTCTTTGATGCCTTGGTTAGTCGGTACGGCTTTAATGCACTCCTTAGCAGTAACAGAAAAACGTGGTGTCTTTAAAAGCTGGACTTTATTACTGGCTATCTTTGCTTTTTCATTAAGTTTATTAGGTACTTTTTTAGTGCGTTCAGGCGTACTAACGTCAGTTCATGCTTTTGCTAGTGATCCAGAACGCGGCTTCTTCATTTTGGTATTACTTGTTTTAACGATTGGTGGCTCTTTAACCTTGTACGCATTTAAAGCCCCTAATGTAAAAAGTGAATCGAGCTTTGCTTGGCTTTCTCGTGAAATGTTATTACTGATTAATAATGTCTTTTTAATGGTCATGGCGGTAACTGTTTTATTAGGTACGCTTTATCCTTTATTAATAGATGCCTTAGGTGCAGGAAAAATATCTGTTGGGCCTCCGTATTTTAATGCCTTATTTGTACCCATTATGGGCCTGATGGTTATTTGTTTAGGGCTTTCTTCTGCAGCACGCTGGCGAAATACCAAAATGGAAAATGTAAAAAAACAGCTTATGCTACCTGCAATAATAAGTTTGCTAGCAGGCGTTATTTTTCCATTTTTATACGGTGATGGTTTTAATTTCAGAGTGTTTATTGGTATTAGCTTAAGCATGTGGATTATCACCACGGTTGCTAAAGAATTTAAAGGCAAGTTTCGCACTTCTAGCTCTATTACTGAAAAATTAAAGCAACTATCACCCAGCTATTATGGAATGATGCTAGCGCATATCGGTGTTGCTGTTACCGCAATAGGTATTACCTTAGTCTCTGTTTATAGTGAAGAGCGTGATATGCGACTAGCGCCGGGTGAGACAGTTGAATTGGCAGACTATCAGTTTAAGTTTCTAGGAACAAAACCGGTAAAAGGGGCTAACTATACGGCTGATCAAGCAACCATAGAAATTTCATTAGATGGCGCTTCTATCGTCACCTTACATCCTGAAAAACGTCGTTATAATGTTAAGAAATCAATGATGACAGAAGCATCTATTGATCCAGGTTTATTTCGTGATTTATATGTTGCTTTAGGTGAGCCACTTGCTGATGGCGCATGGGCGGTAAGAGTGCATTACAAACCTTATGTACGCTGGTTATGGTTAGGTGGATTACTAATGGCATTGGGCGGCATATTAACTGTTTTTGATAGACGATACCGTCAAAATAAAAGTGAAAAACAAGGAGTTGCACATGCCTAGGTTATTACTTTTTGCACCCTTAGCTTTGTTTGCTGTTTTAATATTATTTTTATGGAAAGGCCTGAGTATTGATCCTCGCGAACTGCCGTCAGCACTGATTGATAAATCATTTCCTGCTTTTAAAGTAGAGTCCTTATTAGCACCAGAACGAAAACTTACCATGGCTGATCTTGTTGGTAAGCCAGTTTTAGTTAATGTATGGGCAACTTGGTGTCCTTCTTGTCGGAAGGAGCATAATCAATTATTACGCATTGCTCAGCAAAATAAAATTGCGATTATTGGTTTAAATTATAAAGATAATCGAGCGGCAGCCACAAAATGGCTTGTTGAATTAGGTAACCCTTATCAGTTTAATATCTATGATGAATCTGGCATGTTAGGTTTAGATTTAGGCGTTTATGGTGCACCAGAAACTTATCTATTAGATGCGCAGGGCATTATACGTTTTCGGCATGTCGGAGTTGTTACTGAACAAACGTGGCAAGAATTACAAACAATTATGCAAAGCTGGGAGAATCAATAAAAATGCTTAGATTTTTTATATTTTTAACTTTAATCTCATTCAACTCTGCTTATGCCTCTATTGATACTTATGAATTTAAAGATGCTGATAAGCAAGCACGATTTCATGAGTTAGTTGCGGATTTACGCTGCCCTAAATGTCAAAATCAAAACCTTGCAGATTCTAATTCTGCTATTGCACAAGATTTGCGTCAGAAAGTGTATGAAATGCTGGGTGCAGAGAAAAGTAACATAGAAATTGTTGATTATATGGTAGCTCGGTATGGTGATTTTGTTTTATATGAGCCACGCTTCAATGGCCAAAATGCCATTTTATGGCTAGGCCCTTTTGTGTTATTAATTGTCGGATTAGCTATTGTTATTTATTTAACCCGTCAGCGCAGTAAAAAAGTTATTAACACGACAGTAGAAAGTATTGAACTAGATAAACAGCAAAAACAACGTCTACAGAAAGTATTAAATAAAGGTAAAAAGTAATGAGTAGTTTATGGATTTGGATTGCAGTATTAAGCCTACTCGCACTGTTATTTTTAGTGCTGCCTTTGTTAAAAAATCAAAAAGCAGAGCATGTTGAAGGCTCAGGTGTCGAACAAGATAATGTCAATATTTTCCATGAACGTTTGGCAGAGTTAGATGCAGAAAAAACGCAAGGTACATTAGATGATGCTTCATATAATGCCTTAAAAGCAGAATTAGAAAAATCTCTATTACAAGATGTAGAAGGTAAACACGCACTTCAGTATAAAACACAGCCAGTGAGTGTGGCTCAAGCATTAATGGTTGTTAGTGCTGGCGTTGTTTTAATTATAGCCAGTCTTGCGGTGTATTTAGATTTAGGGCGTAGTGATGATTATGCAGATTTTCTAGCATTAAAAGCGCAAAGTGAACAATCTCAACCAGCAAAAAATGGGCAAAATAAAGCACCAGATTTTGTTAAAGCCATCGACATGTTAGAAGAAAAATTAGCAGAAAACCCAGCTGATTTTGAGAAATCTATTTTGCTTGCGAATAGCTATATGGCGATTGGTCGTTACAATAAAGTCGTTGATGTTTATGCACGCTTAGCTAAGAACCTAGGTGCAAAACATAAAGATTATGCGCGAGTTAAAGGCTCTTATGCACAAGCTTTATATCAAGCTCAAGGTGAAAAATTCACCGATGAAGTGAATGTGGCTATCGAGCAAGCTTTAGCGGCTGATGCTCAAGAAAGCACAGCACTTATCTTAAAGGGCATTCAGGCGTATATGCAGGAACAATACCCAGCAGCAATCAAGCATTGGCAGCAAGCAAAAGTGCAAGCAGGGCAAGCACAAGCGGAACGCTTTATAGAGCTTGCAATCGCTGATGCACAATTAAAAGCAGGTATAGCACCTGTTGTTGATAAAGCTGTCGATGTTGCTAATAAAGCACAAGTCATTATTAATCTCAGCCTAGCACCTGAATTAGCTAGTCGTGTAAAACCAGAACATACGGTATTTGTTTATGCACGAGCGCAAGGGGGAAGAATGCCTTTAGCAATAGAGCGGATTCAGGTAAAAGACCTACCTAAGCGTATAGTTTTAGATGAAAGCAAAGCCGCCATGCCTACTGCAACTATCGCATCGGTTGAGTCTGTCGATATTATTGCGCGTATTTCATTAGCTGGCACAGCTAAACCGCAAGCGGGTGATTTATTTGTCGAACAAAAATCTGTCTTGGTAAAGGGAGCTAAGGACTTAAATTTAGTCATTAATCAATTGCAGAAATAAGCTCTATACCCCAGCCCAGCTACTTGAATAGGCTTAGCAGCGTGTATGGAATACTTAGACAACTTGGAAGCGGGACTTTAGTCCCACATTTTTTAAAGAGAGATTTTGTTTTATTGTAATGAATTGATATTGAATGGTATTTTTTTTATAGTGCTAGCTAGGCACTGTTAATTTATTTTTTCTTTCTTTGATATTTTTACGGGGGATTTATTGATTTCTTTAAGTCGCCAGATAAAGAATAATAAAACGGCAGCTTTTATTTTAGTACGGCGTGTAAGACTGCGGCTTTCTTCCTATTGGCGCAATGGCTCACCAAAAAAGCGATTATTAAGTAAGGCTTGATGAAAGCGAGGGGAGCTTTTTCTAAATTTTAACAGTATTAAATATGCCAGCATACGGCGACTTTAACAAGTGCTCTTTAATCGTGTTGAACCCTCCATAGCAACTTAAGGAACGTGCACGAAACAATCTCCCGATTTCTAACTAGTCTTTTTGCACCAGGAAGGCGGCTCTCATTCGTTGCGTAGAATAACTATGCGCCTCATGAGAGCAACCTTCCCGGCACAAAAATCCTGCGTTATAACTTCGGGATGTTATTCCGTGCACGTCCCTAAGCACTTAAATAGCCAAGGTATGAATATTGCAAAATTATTCGACTTATTCACTGATTATGTTTTTTCATTAGCCTTTTCAGTTGCACGTACTAAATCTGCTAAGGTTTTAACTTCCATTTTGCGCATAATTCGAAATCGGTGTGTTTTTACCGTGTTTTCACTCATTCCTAGCTCAAATGCGATTTGCTTATTCAGCTGACCTGCTGCAACAAAAATAAGAATTTCATGCTCACGTAAGCTTAACGATTTGATACGTCGTTCAATATCTTTTATTTTATGTTGTTCAATTTTGCTAAGCCTGTCCTGCTCAATAGAGTGGTGAATAGAATCTAAAAGGTCTTGGTCTTCAAATGGTTTTTGTAAAAAATTTACTGCACCTGCTTTCATAGCTCGGACACTTATAGGCACCGTACCATGCCCTGTGATAAAAATGACTGGAATGGTAATGCCTCTTTTCACTAGTTCATCTTGAAGGTCCAGCCCACTTAATCCCGGCATGCGAATATCTGACACTAAACAACAAGGGGTATTAGGGAGTTCACTATCAAGAAATGCTTGCGCAGATGAAAATGTCTTTACTGCAAGTCCTACCGATTTCGCCAAAAACTCAAGAGAGTCTCGAATAAGCTCGTCATCATCTACAATAAAGACGGTTGCTTTTTTAGGTAAAGTCATTTTTTATCGTCCTCACAAATAGGGATGGTAAAAGAAAAGGTACTGCCTATATCGTCGTTGTTTGTCGCCCATAATCGCCCACTATGGTCTTCAATAATAGAACGACTAATGGATAATCCTATGCCCAAACCTTCAGCTTTAGTGGTGTAAAATGCATCAAATAAACTATTGGCTTTTTGCTCATCAATCCCCATACCTGTATCGCGTATAGAGAGGGTTATAAACTGTGTGTTTTCTTGTAGGGCAAGCACGACGACTTCAGCATGGGTGTTGTTTTTATCAGTGATCGCTTCAATAGCATTCAGAATTAAATTAAATAGTACTTGTTGTAGTTGAATTCGGTCGCCGAAGGTAGCAGGAAAATCAAGTATCAGCTCACTTTTTAGGGAAATGTTTTGTTCTTGCGCCTTACTCGTTGCAAGTTCTATGACTTCTTCTACAAGCCCTTTAAGCTGAATACGTGTTTGTTTGAAAGGTTCTTTTTTTAAAGACATGCGTATGCGTTTAATGACTTCCTCAGCACGTCGGTTACCCGTAATAATACCTGATAAAGCCTTACTTGCCTCAGCAGGATCATTTTTAAGAAAACGCTGTGCGGCTTGTGCGTAGCTACGGATAGCGGATAAGGGCTGGTTGATTTCGTGCGCCAAGGAGGCGGCAATCTCCCCCATTGCCAGTACCCGTGATATATGAGCACGTTCATCACGAAGCTTTTGGGCTTCCTCTTCAGCTCGGCGGCGTCTTTTGTGTTGAATCAGTAAGCCAATCATTGCCAGAGCTTGCATTACAATAATGATGCTTACACCAACTATTTTCCATTGATGCTCTTCCCAAGTAGATAGCTTACGGTAACGGACAATACTGCCAATAGGTAACCGGCTTTCATCAATAGAGCAGCGTTTAAGCTGTTGCCAATCAAACATTAGCTGATTTCCTTTATCTGTATATTGTAAATTAGCTAAAGACTCTCCTGCCAAGATTTTTACGACCATCTCAGCATATTTTTTCCCTTGATAACTTGCACTCAGCAGTGCTCCACCAACGGTACCATACCCTAAATAGGTATCCACCATAGAAAACACAGGGGAATTAGCTTTTTGTGAAACTTCGGCCATAACATCCCGAGGAACAAAGGATTGCCCACTGACATCACGAAATAAGGATATAAAGAAAATGGCTGAATCTTTAGGTAAGTGGGCAACCTTTAATAATAAGTCTTGCTTGGTATAACTATCAATATAATGAATTACATATTTATTTTCCAAACCGCTCAACGCCTTAACTGCCAACTTTTTTAGATTTTGATCCATCATTGACACACCCGAAATAACAAACAAGTGTTTGGTTTTTGGCAGCAAATTATAAATAAGCGCTCCAGTCTTTACAAAGTCAAACCCCAATGCCAGTAAGTTAAGCGCAAGTAATTGATATTTAATAACTAAAATACTTGTTTTGTCGAAATATAAGAGAAACTTTAGCTTCTAAAGGATTGATGTTATTAGAGTGGTTAAAAAAACCTCATTTTTATACCAAAAAACTCTATTGGTATTAATATGTTACGCTTAACTTACTGGCATTGAGTCAAACCCCCATGTCATAGAGAGAATATTGGGTTTCAGTAATCCTTGTTTATCAGTATTAATCAATATCACAGGCGTATCATCGAATAGTAAACTACCGTATTCAATCATTAAGTCCACTGATTCAGCGCCCAAGACAAGCACCAAATCCATTTTTTGTTTGCTGTATTTATAACGATATAAGTCGATGGCCTTAGCGCGGTAAGTTTCTTCTGGAAATCTTGATTGATCCGCGTACTCAACATTAAACTCAAGCGCAGAGCCAAATTTTTTGCTTAAAGCAGCGCGCATACTTTCTTCAAGGTAATAGGCCCAAGGCATGCCCTGTTTAAAGATAAAGATGGCTAAAACTTTTTTTGGTGGCGAGTTTGTATCCTGTGCAAATAAAGCGGGTTGCACCTCCTACGCTGAAAATCAGGGAAACGGAGCGCAGCGAAGTGATGATTTTTAGTCCGCAGTAGGCGACAGGGAAATTCGCCAATCCGAAGTGAACTGGTCAGTTCGCTCGGGAGGCAAGTAGTTATCCCGACAG
>JAJJBE010000184.1 GCA_020996635.1 Bathymodiolus brooksi methanotrophic gill symbiont | reverse complement strand
CCCACTCGTATAGGGTCTGATGAGAACCTGGCTTACAAACCAAAATAAAAGGCTTTTTCATTTGAATCAGTTGCTCACAAAAAGGTTGTTTACAATACAAATCATCGCCTAAAAAAGTGGTATTTTCCGCTTTGCTGCAAGCCCCTAAATACTTCCCTGTAAATAGGTGAGAGAGTTTCTGCGGGGACAGGATCAAGAAGGTTTCTAAGCTGGTTGGCGCTCGGGATTAAATGAACACCAAATAGGCTCTGGGCATTGTTTTTGCCGTGCTCTTTTTCCATCGTATTTTGGTAATCTAAAAAGGAGGGGGACTGCATAAAGAAAACAGAAAAGGCGCTGAGAGCAGCATCTTGCATCGCATACTTTTGATAAACACCATTACCGCTACGTGCGTCGGGCAAGTTTTCAAATGCCTGCTTGATCTGTCCAATCAAATTTGATTGCTTGAAGCTTGTTATTGTTTCGACGGTATCTATCACTGGTTGGTTTTTTTAACTAGGAATTAAGGTTATTTTATCACTGAATCCTAAATTGAGAATTGCTGAAAAACAAGACCCGACAACCCATTCCTCTTAATTTATGTTACGCATTTTTAGGCTATGTACTCGTTAAGTGTTGGTAATAACCTATGTTATTGTTTTTAATTAAGTCATGGGGATAGGTAAGTGACCGTAATCATTCGCTTGTACGTCTTACCAACAGCTAATGCAGACATAGCCCATTTTTAATGGGCTCTAGTCTGAGCTGTAACGTCTTTACATTTGCATGTACTCATTGCTCACTGTACTTTTATTTCCACTTTGTTTGTTTGATTTTGGTGCGTAATTTGATTTTTTACGAAAAAAATATTTTCACAATTCAGCTTGCCGTTACAAACAAGTTACTGGCACCAATTAATGGAATAAGACGCATTAACACTTGCTCATGCACATCATCTTCTGCGATTGCAATAAACTTTGCTTTTCTATCTTTCCAAGACAATGTTTGCACCATACTTGCTGCCACCACTGATTTCTGACCAATATTATTAACCTCAACTTCTGTTAAAGCACCGCGGATACTGGTGCTAATTGGGCAGCAAATTAGCAAACCAGTTTTCTTATTGTATTCTTTACAGCTAAGTACGAAGACAGGTAGGCGCGCCATTCATTGGGATGTCCTATCGCTAATCTTCATTCAGCACGGAGCGATTTATGGGAGCCCCAGTTCGTCCTGCGTCCAACTCAACTACGCAAAAAACACTGCTTCGTTAAGTCTACCTCAAATGACTTGACCGCTGTCGGGATAACTACTTGCCTCCCGAGCGAACTGACCAGTTCACTTCGGATTGGCGAATTTCCCTGTCGCCTACTGCGGACTAAAAATCATCACTTCGCTGCGCTCCGTTTCCCTGATTTTCAG
>JAJJBE010000047.1 GCA_020996635.1 Bathymodiolus brooksi methanotrophic gill symbiont | reverse complement strand
AAGCAGTGTTTTTTGCGTAGTTGAGTTGGACGCAGGACGAACTGGGGCTCCCATAAATCGCTCCGTGCTGAATGAAGATTGGCGATAGGACATCCCAATGTTTCATGAAGTAGGAATGGCGCGCCTATCTTTTAATACTTGTAATACTTCTTCAATATGTACTTTGACTTTGACTTTGCGCCATTCGTGCACGAGTACACCTTTTGGGTCGATTAAAAAAGTACTACGCTCAATACCACGAGATTCTTTACCGTACATCATCTTCATTTTAATAACGTCAAACAAATCACATAAAGTTTCATCTTTGTCGCTTAGTAAATCAAAAGGAAATTCTTGTTTACTTTTAAAGCCTTCATGGACACGAACAGTATCCCGAGAAACACCTAGAATTATACTGTTAAGTGCGTTAAATTCATTGATATGGTCACGAAAATCTTTGCCTTCTGTTGTGCAACCTGGTGTGTTATCTCTTGGGTAAAAATAAAGAACAACATACTTACCTTGATAATCTGAAAGTTGAATTGTTTTATCACCTGTCGCAGGTGCAGAGAAATTTTTGACAGGCTGACCGATACTAATATTATCCATGTGTATTCCTTATTTATGTTCACTATTTAGCAAGATATTTTTCTTCTAAGCGTAGCATAAAGAATTATTTAAAAAATCACTATTTTGTAAAAAAATAACTGATAAACTTCAGTTGTAACAAGTTAAGAACTTAATGGTAAAATTAAAATAAATCCCGCTTATAAAGATGATAAGGAAAAGCTGAAAATGGCTGAAGTTGAGAAAGATGAATCTATTGAAAGCAATTTTGAAGATGATCTGGATAAAATGCTGCAGGACACCGTTGAGCAGCTAGATGATGTAAGTAGCCAAGAAGCTATTGATAAACTATTGTCAGCAGATGATGACGATGTAAGCTCAGAGAAAGAGATTGATGTTAATGATTTAGTCGATTCTTTATTAGATGAAAGTGTTCAAGACCAAGCTGCTGATGTTATTGATGAATTCGGTGAGGACCCGGCGGAACCTGAAGCCTTAAAAACTAAAGATGCGGCAAGTGATTTGGTTGACGATTTGTTAGATAAAAGTTTAGAAGAGCCTATCGATGAATTTGGAGAGGCTGATGAAGAAACGCAAGTTGCTGAAGTAAAGGATGCTTTAGAAGAGGAAGAGCCGGCAACTTTTGATATTTCAGGTGATGATGCAGCGATTATAGAAGAAGAGCCGTCTGTTGAAGCAGCACCTGAAGAGTTTATACCCAAAATCATTGAAGATGCTTAATAAATGAGAAAAATCAAGTCAAGCTATACAAAATATGAAAATCACACTCACCTCCGAACAAAAAAAGGCATTAGAATTGCGGCATAATAAAGTCCGTGATGTACATGAGTGCGATCGAATTAAAGC
>JAJJBE010000228.1 GCA_020996635.1 Bathymodiolus brooksi methanotrophic gill symbiont | reverse complement strand
TGACAAGCCTGTCGCTGTTGTATAGCTAAATGAAGTGATCAGGTAATCGGTGTATAAGTCAAAAATATCAGGTGTTTTCATAGCCTACTATTTTAATGGAAATATCATTAGGGTGCGTAACATCAGACTCTAATAAAGAACTCATGAGGCAAAACTAAACTTTCTGGTGTCATACATAGCTTGGCATTGTTGTTTGTCTTACTCGGTGCGGGAGCTTATGCAAGCTTAATACCGCTTCCAGTTTTAGCAGGTATTTTAATTACTGTGGGTATTGGAATTATTGACTATAAAGGGCTAAAGCATCTTTTTAGTGTGCCAAAAACGGATGCAGTGATTATGTTGGTTGTATTGGTAATGACCGTTTTTGTTGATTTATTGCAAGCGGTTGCAATTGGTATGGTATTAGCTTCTGTTTTATTTATGAAAAAAATGAGTGATGTGGCAGAGGGGAAATCAACAGTGGGTTCGGTAGCTGATTTTGCTAAGGAAGATAAGTGGGTTGATGAGCTTGAACTAAGTGAGGTGATGCAAAAAAAGATTTACATCAAGCATTTTGATGGTCCTATATTTTTTGGATTTGCATCAAAATTTCAAGAAATGAGCTTAGCATTACCTGATGTGGATATAGTGATTATGCGCATGAAAAATGTACCTTACATAGATCAGTCGGGTATGTATGTCATTGAAGATGCGGTGATGGCCATGCAAGAAAAAAACATAAGAGTGTATTTTACAGGGCTTCAAGAGCAACCTAAAGATATGCTTAAACAAATCGATTTAATTCCTGGTATGGTTAGTGAAATGCAATTATTTGATGATTTCCAGCAGTGTATTCAGTCATTGGAATCGGTAAAATAAAATGCTTGGGCAGTGGTTTTAATTTTAGTAATCGCTGAATGTGTTGTATGGATAAAACTTAAAAGGGTCTTGTTCTTTTCAATTGTTAGAATATCAAATATAATGGTAAGTCTTATTGGGCATTAGCCCTCCTTGCCTTACTATTAATTTTGATAGAAGGCTTTAAACCGAAAGGAAAATTATGCGACATTATGAAATTGTCTTTTTAGTTCATCCTGATCAAAGTGCTCAAGTACCTGGAATGATAGATCGCTATCGTGCCACTATTGAAGCTGCATCAGGATCGATTCACCGTGTTGAAGATTGGGGTCGTAGACACCTTGCTTACCCAATTAAAAAACTTCAAAAAGCGCATTATGTATTAATGAACATCGAATGTGATCAAGCAACTCTTGCAGAGCTTGAAAGTACATTCCGTTTCAATGATGCTGTATTGCGTAGCATGACTTTAATTATGAAAGAAGCGGTTTCAAGTGCTTCTATTATTGCTTCTGCAACAGCAGAAGAAAATAAAGTTGCAGCTGAAAAAGCGGCAGAAGCAGCAAAAAGAGCCGCTGAAGAAGCAGTTGCTGCTAAATCTGAATAATTATCAACTATATTAGAGGTTAACTATGGCACGTCAAATGAGACGCAAAAAGAATTATTCTTTTGGTGCTGAAGGTGAAGCAAATTCAATCGATTATAAAAACATCGAATTATTAGGTGAGTTTGTTACAGAAACAGGAAAAATTGTACCTAGTCGTATTACAGGTACAAAAGCAAAGGATCAAAGAAAAATAACAAATGCTGTTAAACGCGCACGTTATATTGCATTGATGCCTTTTTGTGATGCACACGACTAATTAAATATTAACTAGGTGTAGATTATGGAATTTATAGCAAAATTTATTATGAAGAACAGGATGTCAGCAATGACGGTTGCCTCTTCGCTTGCGCTGTTATCCATAATTATGCCACCTATTAGTATAGTAAGTTCAGCTGCGGTTGCATTAGTTACGTTGCGCCGCGGAGCAAATGAAGGCTTATTGGTATTATTAAGTGCCTGCGTCGCTGCGGCAACATTAGGTTTTTTTGTTTTAGGTGATTACCAATTTGCTGTCGCTTATGCCTTAATATTGTGGGTGCCTGTTTGGGTATTATCTATTGTATTACGGGAAGGAAAGCATTTATCACTTGCGCTAGAAATTGCAGCAGTTTTAGGTATCTTAGGTGTTTTAGGGGTTTATTTGTTTATTCCTGCTCCTGTTGAATATTGGCAGGAAATATTAGCAGTAATGATAGAGCCTATGCGTCAAGCTCAAGATATTCCTTTAGAGCAGCTAGAAGCAACGGTGCAAACAGTAGCAAAATATATGACTGGAATACTAGCAGCTGGCTCTGTTACAGGGCTGATGTTAGGATTATTATTAGCGCGGTGGTGGCAAGCTAAGCTTTATAACCCGGGTGGTTTTAAAACAGAGTACCTATCATTACAAATGTCTCAGCGATTTACGTTGGCAACATTGCTAGTGATTTTAGTCGCCTTCTTAACAAGTGGTGGTATTTCTGAAGTAGCAGCGAATATTGGTGTTATTTTATTTATGCTATATAGCTTTGTGGGGATGGCGATCATACATGGTTTCATATCAGCAATGAAAGCAAAGCGCTTTTTATTACCTGCATTTTACCTGTTAATTTTTGTTATTCCACATATGGTATTACCCGTAGCAATCATTGGCCTTACCGATACGTGGCTGAATTTACGTAAAAAAATTAAACCCCCAACGAGTGCCGATTAGGTGCTGAGTATCAATTTTTTAAATTGATAAATTATTGAGGACTATAAGATGGAAATCATCCTTCTTGAAAAAGTTATAAACCTAGGGAATCTAGGCGATAAAGTAAATGTGAAATCAGGTTACGCTAGAAATTTCCTAATTCCACAATTAAAAGCAGTTATGGCAACAAAAGAAAAGGTTGCTGAATTTGAGCAACGCAGAGCAGAGCTAGAAAAAGCAGCAGCTGATAAATTAGCAGCGGCAAATAAAAGAGCTACAGCGATTGCTAAAGTTGAAATTGTTATCCCACATAAAGCGGGAGACGAAGGCAAGTTGTTTGGTTCTGTAGGTACAGTTGATATTGCAGCTGCATTAACAGCAGCTGGTGCAGAAGTAAGCAAACAAGAAGTGCGTTTACCTGAAGGTATTATTCGTCATATCGGAGAATTCGAAATTGACATAAACCTACACGCTGATGTAACTGAAACAGTTAAAGTTTCAATTATTGCTGAAGAATAATAGCGATTTAATCGCTGTTATAAAAAAGCCGCAGTTTTATCTGCGGCTTTTTTTTGCTTAAAATTTATAAAAAGTATTTTTATTTTGTACGGTGTAGTGACTGCTTGAATCCATCTGAGTCAAAAATAGAGTGCCTTGATAGGACGCCGCTAATTTCTAAATGTGGTCGATAATTATGTAAGGTCCATTTGCCATTATGTAGTTAGTATTTGACACATCTCAATATTCTCAAATAGATTTAATTTTATGCAGCGCTTATGCTTCCATTTAAAGCCTTTTCTGTGAAGCCTAATACAAAAAAACTGCTGTACAAACAGTTCAGTAAGCACTATTCAAGTGTATACGGCAGTCGTTCATATCTAAGTTCGAACAACAAGTTTACTGGCTATAATTTGGGTTCCCAGCCGCAGAAAATCAGAGCTCAGGAAGTGATGATTTTTAGCCAGCGATAGGCGAAGGATTGTTGCTAATTTCTAATAAGTAAACCCCCAGCTCTGCTGGGGGACTCACAAAGTTTGACAATTACGGGAATCATCGAGATTCTCCTTATCTGTGAACCGCCTAAAGTTCAAAAGATAAGGAAAAAATGATGAA
>JAJJBE010000059.1 GCA_020996635.1 Bathymodiolus brooksi methanotrophic gill symbiont | reverse complement strand
ATGCCCAAATTTTTAGCGATTTGAGGGATAGATTCATCAGAATCTAAGGCTAATTTAATAGCAGATTCTTTAAATTCGGGCGTGTAAGTATTTAGCTTTTTCTTAGTCATTTTGGGTACTCTATATTTAGGGGGTAAATCTTAGTTTTTGTGTCCTAAATAGTGTATCCACATCAATTAAGCTCAATAAACGCTTTGTAAGAAAGCTGTTTTCTGGCTTGAAAAAAGGCGGATTTTGTAACCACTTGAGAGGCTTCTTTTTCTTTATTAATCACCTTGAAAAATTGGTCTAGTTCTGTTTGATTTGAGTGCTTTCTAAGGTTAAGTAAATAGAGGATTAACGTTGGAAAACTGAGGGTACGATTGCGAATAAAAGCTGTTTTTGAAAGGCGATATCTATCGATAAATGAAAAGCTGTTTAGGGTGTTATTTAACTCTTCATAAATATTTTTATTGAATTTTCCACTGCTTTATGCTTACCATTGATTATGCTAATATAAGGGCTTATACTAACATAATCAATGGGTTAATCTTAACTTACTGGCATTGGGGTACTGACATTCATATTTTTGGGCGAGTGGTTTCATTAGCGGATGTATTTGATGCTTTAACTCATGCGCGGTGCTATAAAAAAGCATGGGAAGTAGCGGATGTGATTGCGTATATTGAAGACCACAGAGGGACGCAATTTGATCCTGAATTGGTGGATATATTTCTGGAGCATGTGGATGAATTTAAAGCGATTGTATAAGTGTTTATTTATTATTTTTATGATCAAAACAGTCATAGAATTCAAGTTTAAGCCAGTCATTGTTCTATTATTTCTCTTCATCACAAACTCTATTTTTTATACTTCTGAAATACATGCGGCTATAAAGAAGAATGAAACCTCTTCTACAATTAAATTAACAAGTAAAGAGCAAGTCTGGTTAAATCAACATACCACAAGTAACTGTTGGTGGCAGTTCTGACGCTGAAAATCAGGGATGATTTTTAGTCCGCGATAGGCGAAGGGAAATTTACCAATCTGAAGTGAACTGTAAGTTCGCTCAGGAGGTAAAAATTTTATCCCGGAGAGCCGTAGAGCCATTTGAGGTAGGATTAACGAAGCAGCTTTTGTGCGTAGTTGATCCGAACGCAGGGCGTACCGGGGCATTATTGATTCGCCGCGTGGTGGCGCGCCTATTGGGTTCCTTTTAATTTTGTGACGAAAAATGGACAGTACAAAGGAATTGCCAATGATTATTTACAATTAATAGCAGAAAAAACAGGATTAAAATTTAAGGTTAGTATCGACCAGTGGAGTCGTAACCTACAGAAAATAAAAGATAAAAAAATAGATGTGCTACCCGCTGTTTATTTTACAGAGGAACGTAGCCAATATTTATTTTATTCAACGGCTTATTTTGAAATGTTAGATTATTTTTTTGTTCGAGATGACTTAGAGCTTGATAGCTTAGCCGATTTAAATGGAAAACGGGTAGCTATCCCTAAGGGCTATGCACATGAAAAACTCATAAGAAAGCACTTTCCAAAAATAAAAATAGTTATTGTTGATACCTTTACTGATGCTATAGAAGCGGTGTTAGAAAATAATGCAGATATGTTATATGACACTTATGCATCATTGACCTATACGCTCAAGCAAGAGGGAATTAATACCATTGTTCCTTTTAAATCAACGCGTCAATTGGGTAAGAACTCAATTTATATTACCAGCCGGAAAAATGCCCCGGAATTAGCTTCTATTATTCAAAAAGGTTTGAATCATATTTCATTAGATGAAAAAAATGCTATTTTCAATCAATGGTTAGGGGTTAATCCAGAAAAAGAGCAGTCTAGACTGAATTTAACCGCTGAGGAACAACAATGGATTAAAAATAACCCCCGAATTTTTTATGGTGCAGAAATGGATTGGGCACCTTATGATTTTGTTAATTCACTGGGGTTGCATGATGGTTATTCTCATTATTTGCTACTTCAAGTGTCTCAGTTAACGGGGATTGAATTTATTTCTGTTATAGATCAGTGGGACAATTTACTAGAGAAAGCAAAACAAGGAAAAATAAGCTTACTTCCCGCGCTTTATTTATCGACTAAGCGTCAGACATATCTTAAATATACAAAACCCTACCAAACAATATTGGATTATTTTTTTATTCGGGAAGGTTTGGGAGTTGTTGAAACACTTGATGATTTAAATGGTAAAACATTTGGCTATTCCCAAAGGCTATTTGTACATTGATATACTTAAAAAAGACTATCCTCTTATTAACATATTGGAGGTCTCTAACTTAATGTCTGCCATAGAAAGCTTGCTTGAAAGAAAAGCAGACTTATTACTGGATTCTCATTCGGTAATTAGTTTTTTACTTGAAAAACATGGTATTACAACGATTTATCCCTTTAAGGTATTGCCTCTATCTAAACCACAATCCATTTATATGGCTGTTGTAAAGAATCAGTCACTTTTAGCTAATATTATTGACAAGGCAATAGAGGCTATTTCAGAAGATAAAAGACAGCAATTACAGCGTAAATGGTTTGATTACCAAATACCCGGTTTAAGCACACGTATTATTTTAAGTCAGGATGAACAAAAATGGCTGGATCAACACCCTAAAATTCGATTTATAGGTGATCCAAATTGGTTACCTTATGAGGCATTTGATGAAAAAAATAAATATATTGGGATTGTTGCCGAGCACTTAAAATTAGTTGAGAAAAAATTAGGTATTAAAATAGATATTGTTCCTGCTAAATCATGGAGGGAGTCAGTCAGTTGAGAAAGTAACAAAAGGTGAGATTGATGTCATTTCTGAAACCAGTGATTCTAATTTAAAATCGCATTTGGTTTTTACTCAACCCTACATTTCTAGTCCTGTGGTTATTGTGATGAATAATAAAGAGGATTATGTTGAAAATATTAATCAAATTAAACAACAAAAAATAGCGGTTATAAAAGATTATGGGTATGTCCCAGCCATTATTAAACAGTATCCAGAAATTAATTTTAAATATGTGGAAACAATACAGGAAGGGCTTACTTCAGTATCAACAGGAAAGGTTGATATATTACTAGCAACATTAGCTCAAGCTAGTTATCACATATCTGAGTTAGGAATTAATAATATTCGTATTGTAGGGAAAACTGAATTTACCACTCAGTTAGCATTTGGTATGAGTAAAGAGTTTGAACCATTAGTGACCCTGTTTAACCGGGCATTAAATGAAATAAGCCAGAAAGATAAGCAAGAGATTTTTACAGTGTGGGGAAAGCAAAAATTTGTACAAAGAGTAGATTATCAATTAATTTTGCAATTGGTTGCTATTTTTATATTAATTATTGCTGTGGTGGGGTTTTGGAGCTTTAAGTTAAGTAAAGAGATTCGTTTACGCAAAAAAATAGCACGGGCACTAAAAGAAGAAAAAAATAATTTTCAGGTTATTTTTGAAAAAATAAATGATGCTAATGCAATTATCCAGAATGGTTATTTTATTGCTTGTAATGAAGCATTGCTTAAAATTTTACGACTGGAAAATAAGAAAGATTTTTTAAATTATTCTCCAGATTATTGGTCACCTAAATTTCAACCGGATGGACAACTATCTGTAGATAAAGCAAATGATATGATAGTTTTATATTTGCGAGAAAAATCTCATCAATTTGAATGGCTGCACAAACGTGCAGATGGCGAGGAATTTTGGAGTGATGTCTTATTATCTAAAATAACACAAGATGGAAAGGATGCTATTCATGTGGTTTGGCGAGATATTACCAAAGAAAATCAAAGAAAACTTGAGTTACAGCAAGCAAAAGAGCAAGCAGAAAGTGCTAACCGCGCTAAATCAACATTTCTTGCTAATATGAGCCATGAAATACGCACACCGATGAATGCCATTATCAGTTTTACTGAGTTATTAGCTGAACAAATCGAAGACCCAAAATTAATCTCATTTGTTAAAACTATTCAGTCTGCAGGTAATAATTTATTGGTTTTAATTAATGATATTTTAGACTTATCTAAAATTGAGGCAGGTAAGTTAAAGATAGAGAAAAAACCTAGCAATCCACATAACTTATTTACCGAGTTAGGGGATATTTTTATGATGGAGATGCGAGGTAAGAATATAGATTTTATTCTTGATATTGATCCAGTCATTCCACAAAGTTTATTATTAGATGCTACTCGATTATGTCAGGTGTTATTTAATTTGATTGGAAATGCAGTAAAGTTTACTCAACAAGGTTGTATTCGAATTAAAGCCTATACAGATAATGAAGATAACATCAGTTACCTTATGAGAAAATAGCAGAGTCAACTCATGTGGAGATGGTATTGCGGTTAACACAGACTGAAATGACATATCTTCCCAAAGTATTAGTTGGTTTAAAACAAATGGAAGAACAGTATTTGGATATTTGTAAAACCAATAACATCTCAAATATCAAATTATTTGCTGACAACATTTTAAAGCTGACTCATCAATATCCTATTGAGGTGGTGATTGATTACGCGAATCAGTTATTAATACAGTTAGATTGCTTTGATATTGTTGCTATTGGGCAATCCCTTAATGGCTACCAAAGTTTAATAACTCAGCTTGAGGAAAAAGTCCCGTAGCTTCGAATGTGCTATCGCTAACTGTAGCTACGGGGCTGGACGTTTACCAAAATAGGATAAGTTCATTGTAGTGAACCGACCAAGCTAATGGTCGTCTAATAAAGGGTGTTGTAAATGTATCGGATGGTGGTTAGGAAAGTGTTAAAATGTGCCTCAGCTTATTTTTTAACCACATCCACCTATCACAAGGTTTTTTAAAGCGCTTAAAAGTCCATTGTGAACATACAGTGAGTATAAACACACAATATGAAGTATTCTTTAAATCGCCTTATCTTGATTGATTCTTATAAAGAGGCTGAGTTGCAGGAAGTCCGACTCAATGGACACACCAATCTAAATGGTGTCAATGGCGCAGGTAAAACGACATTACTACGTTTGATTCCCTTATTTTATGGGGAAAGGCCAGGGCGATTAGTGCCTAAAAGCCGCGTTACCGATAGCTTTGTTAAGCATTATTTGCCGCGTGAATCCTCCTATATCATCTTTGAATACCAACGTGCAGAGCAAGTCTGCATGGTGGCTATTTATGCATCGACGAATGACGAAGGTTTATGCTATCGCTTTATTGATAAGGCGTTTGAAGTTGATGATTTTATTGAGCAGCATGAGGATGGTACGCAGTACCCAGTTTCTTGTCGACAGTTAAAAACGCACTTGCTTAAGCGTCAGGTGCAATACAGTAATCAAATTACTGCCTGTAGTGATTACCGTACGATTATTCAAAATCTACCACATAACAAAGGGCAAGAGATACGCCAATTAATTGCGCGTTATAGCTTTTGTCAGGGTAGTTCAGGGCGACGATTAAAGGATATAGAAAAAATCATTACCGGGATGTTTATGCGTTCCACGGATTTTTCTGATTTGCGCGAAATGCTGGTGAATTGTATTGATGAAAGTCGTGATTCTATTGCGCTGGAATTGCAAATGGAAACGCTAGATAGCTGGTATAAAGAATACCGAGCTTATCAACAAGTCGAATTGGAACGGGATAAAATAGAATTACTTAATAAACTAGAGTCGGAGCTACTTCAGACAGAAAATAGTTTGGGAGAATTGCAACTACGTTTAGAAAAATTATTAACGCAGAGCGAGCAGGAATACCAGGCTCAGCAGCAACAAAGTACGGATGGTGAAGCGCAGTTAGAGAGCCGGAAAAAACAGTGGGAGCAAGAAGAATTACAACTGAAATCAGCACTTGCCAGTTCTAAAGCTGAGCTGGAGCAGTTACGGCGACAAAAATCTCAGCTGGAAAAGGAACAGCAGGACTGGGAGGCACAGGATATTGAAGGTAAGAAACAGCTGTATGCGCGCTTGAAGCACCTAAGAAGCTCATTAGGCAGTGAGCGTGATAATTTAACTCAGCTAATGTCGGATGTGCAAGATATAGAGGCGGAATTTAAACGTTTACAGGCAGAAAAAGAACAGTACTTTGCTGAACAGATTCATGGTTTTGCATTAGCCAAAGAAAAGGTCCGCCAACAATTAGCCGAACAAAAAGCGCAACTAACCGCTACCTTTTCCGAGCGTAAAGATAAACTACGTGAAGTGAGTGAGCAGCAACAGGCACAGCATCATCAAATTAATGGGAAATTGAGTGAGCAGTTAGGCGCACTTAATAGCCAAGTGACTGAAGTGCAAGCAGATGCAAGTTTATTACAAGATCGGGATGCGAAGCTAGAATTGCGTGATACTTATTTGCTGAAAAAACAGGAAGCAGAAGCGAATGAGAATGCTATTGAAGAAGAAATACGTGACCATACAGCTGAAGTCGAGCGTATCTTTCAGAAGAAACGTCAGCTAAGTAAAGATAAGCAGGGCCTACAATCAAAAATTGAACGTGTAGAATGCCAGATCAGTGCGGATGCGGATACCTTATTAGGGTTTTTACGTGAATATAAAGCTGACTGGGTGGAAAATATTGCCAAAGTTATTAAGCCCGAACTATTGTTACGTAATGATTTAGAGCCTGAAATTTTGAGTGAGCAAGCGGATTTGTACGGTATTTCACTGCAATTGACCGATGTTCTTGCTGACGATACCGTTGATGAAGCTAAATTGCGTCATTTAGTACAGAGTTTGCATGAGCAAATGGCTGGTATTGTGCTTGCTGAAAAGGAACAAGAAGAAGCTTTGCAGCAATTGCAAGAAAGCGGTACTTTATTGCAAGACAAACGTAAGCAAAGGGCTTTGGCTAAAGGACAGGTGAATAGCCAACTTCAAACTTTAAAAGATGAACTGGACTCTTTAAAACAGCAAATTATACGCAGTAAAAAAGAGCGGTCACAACAGATAAAGCAACAGCTAGAGCAAGTTAAAACAAAAGCTAAAGAAAATAAAAGCCAGTTAAGTCAGCTGCAACAACAGTTAAAAGACGACAGTAAAGTATTGCAGCAAACACTGCTTGAACAGGTAACAGATGTAGAGCGTAAAGCAGAACATGAACAAAGCTTGGCTGATAAAGAAATCAACCAGCTTAATACGCAAAAAGCGGATGAACTAGCCGCCTTAAAGCAGCAACGCTTACAAAGTATGCGCGAGCGTAAAGTGGATACCGAGACTTTAACGGCGCTGGAAGTGAAAATTCAGCAATTGAAAGAATCGCTTAGCGAAGCGGAAAAAGCGGAGCAACTGGTGTCGCAGTATCAGCGTTGGCTAGATAGAGATTGGGCTGGTTATGATGAATTACTGGATAATATCAATAGTAGTATCAGTACCGAGCAACAGCAGAAACAGCAGTATGATAGCTTGCTGAATACTTACCAGCAGCAACGAGAAGAGTTGGACAAAACCTTAGAGCAACTTAAAAATAGCATTAAAAAAGCAGATAAAGAAATGGGCACGCTAAAGAAAGTATTGGAGGATTTATCTACTTACCCTAAACGACTACCTGAGCAAGTGAGTTTTGATAGTTCGCACCGTTTATCCTTGCTGCAAGGGCACTTTCGACTGCTAAGTGGCAAGCATAAGATGCAGCGTAAAGAGTTAGCCGATTTGGTACGTCACTTAAAGCGTGCTTTAGCGGCAATTCCAAATACACGGCCGTATAGTTACTATTCAGCTGTGAGTACAGAGTTAGGTGTTGATAGTGACGATATGCAATGGTTGCCAGCAATACAGGAGTGGTTTACTCTGAGTGCGGATGATACCCGACGCTGGTTAGTGATGCAGGCGCAAACTTTTGGTAGTGCTATTCGTAACTATCAACAAGCGTTGCAACGATTTGATCGCGGTATTGATTCTTTATCGCGGCGACTCGCGGCGAATATCGACCAGAATATTAGTTTTGAAAAAATAGAGAGCATTCAAGGACGTTTAAGTTCTAAAGTGAAAACCTTAGGTTACTGGGAACAAATTGTTCGATTTACCGAGCAGTATGATGAATGGAGTCGAAATACGGAAGGGCAGTTACCCACAAATGACTTTGCCGAAATTGTACGCCGAGTGTCCGAGCAATTACAAAGTAAAAATAAAGTAGAAATGAAACTGGTTAATTTGTTGGAACTGGAAATTATTGTCACCGAAAATGGGCGCAGTAAAAAAGCGACACGGGCGGAAGAGCTACGCCAGATTTCTAGTCATGGTTTGTCATATTTAATTTTATGTGTTTTTTTTATTGCCTTGGTGAATATGATTCGTAAAGATCAGGAGGTCAGTTTTATCTGGCCGATGGATGAACTAAAAGAATTACACCAATTAAATATAGAAGTGTTGATTGATATGTTAACAAAAAATAATATTACCCTATTGTCTGCTTTTCCTGATCCTGACCCTGAAATTTTAAGCTTGTTTAAAAACCGTTATCAAGTACATGGTTTTCGTGAATTGATTGAAATGGATATTGATGTTGATTATCTGGAATCACTGGAAACTCTGAGACATGAGGTTGAGTTGCCAGAAGCAGCAACGGAGTCAGCAGATGTTTGAGTCTTTGGTTAAGCGTTTATTACAAGGGAGCTTTGTTTGCGAAATAAGCGATGAAGCAGGTTTTCAATATTTACAAGAGCAGGAAAATTTTTTCTCGATAGAAGATTATTTGCGCCGCTTAAATTATCGCTTGGCGGTAACGCAAAATAAACTCGCTTATTATGCCGCGTATATTGAAATTGATACCAGTGAGCGTAATGATATTCGTAAAGTATTCCAGCAATTTCGCCTAGAGCTACATCCCGTGGTGGAATGGTTAGATATGATGATGGCTTGTTTAAAGCAAGACTCTGTTTTATCGCCAGGAGATACACTGGCTTTATCCAGTTTATTGCAAGTGATGGAAAATAATCAGGCATTGGCGGATCGTTTGCAAGCTTTTGCCAAATTTAAAGACTTTAGCAGTAGCGAAGATTCGATTAAAGGCCGCCTAGAAAAACTATTGAATACCCTGCATAAATGGGGCTATTTGCAATTAGCCAATCGGGATACCTTTATTTATCAAGTGACAGGAAAACTTGATTATTTTTATCAGTCCCTGCAGTTTATTCAGGAACATGAAGAAATTCCTATTGAGCAAGAAGAGCAGGATGAGATAAGCCAAGGTAGTGTATTTTGAATCAGGTTCAAGGACTGGAGCACTTGCTGAAAGCGATGGCTAATCACAGTGATTTAGTCGCTCAGGCATATTATGAAGGGGTTATTTATAAAGACAGTAAAAACCAACGTGGCTTAAATCAGCTCAAGCAGCTTAAAATTTTAGTTAAACACAGTGTTGATGGCTATCGTATTTCTGGACGTTTAGGGCAATTTGTTGATAGTGCTTTAAGCAGTGATCGTCTGCGTCGTTTAGATACCGACTTAGCCAGTTGGGTCGATACATTAGAGCAGCAGATTCTTTTATATCAAGATGCTTGGGACGAAAACCGCGTTGAAGATTGGGATAATTACAGTGCTGAAATTGAGCGCCTAGTTTTTGATTTATCGGATAACTTAGAAGAGAATACCAGTTATTTGCTGATGTTAGTAAATAGTCGTTTTGCCAATGTACGCACCTTGGCAGAAAAGAAAAAGCAAAATGTATTTTACATTTCACGGGTAGAGCGTTTAGTGGATGCAATTAGTTCATTACAACCCGAATATTTATTAGAAAGGGTGGATGAACATCCTGCCTTGCATGAATTGCTGGAACAGCAGTTAATTCGTTTATTTCCTGTGTATCAGCAACGTTTACAGGATATTTTAGATAAATTAAAAACCTTTTTGTTTGAGTTGCGAAAGATAGAAGCACGGGCGCAACTGGTGCAAGGGTTTTCTTTTTTTCTGCGTCAGAACCCCGCCTATGAAACACAAGATTGGTCTGAGCAAGAGACCATTCCTGAGCAATGGAATCAGATCAAGCCGCTGCAACTGTCAGCTTCGGCCGACACGCAGGATTATGGTATAGAAGATGAGTTAATTTCGATTGCTAAAAAGCTACGTTTGGATAGTGATGCCTTACTCTCTAAAAAAGCTAAGCGCCCGATTAATAAAGTAGAGCGAGTCGAGCGGGAAATACAGGTGATGGAATTACCACTGTACCGCAAATGGCTGAGGCGTTATTTTGCTTTACTAGAGCAGCAAAGCGGAGAAGCGATTTCTGCACTGAGTTTTCAACAAAAATATGTACAAGAGATTGAACCCGCTTTATGGCTAGGCTGTGTATTAAATGAATGGCTCAGACAGCAGCAACGGCATAGTAAAATACACCTAGATTTTATCCAGTTCGCCAGCCATGCAGGGTTTACTGGCAATAAAAAGGTTAAGGATATTATTTTACGTTGGGTGAATGAATGACCTTGAGCAGGACATTATTGCGGGTTGCCGAAGCCGCAATAAACGAGAGTAAAGAGCGAGTTTCGCTGAAAACAAAAAGCTGGCGGGTTTTACATGAAGAATACAATATTGGTTTAGTGCAAGGGTATGATTTAAAACTAACCGCGCAAGATAGAGCAAGGTTAGAGGAACTCATTCGCTTAGAAATGGGGCTTAAGTTACAGGAAACGGCGATTGCTGATTTATCCGCAATGAACCGAGAAGAGGCGTTAGCGCATACTTATGATGAAAAGCTAGCAGGAAAAAAGGTAAAAGCTCAGCGTTTGGCTTTTAAGGTATTGGCAGGGCAGCGTTTACATATTAATCAGCAGCAATATAATTTACCTGGCTATTGTCATATAGATATGTCCTTGGATCAGCTACACAGTATTGAACACAGCTGTATTATCATCGTGGAAAATTACCGTTGCTTTGATCAATTGCAAAAGATTAAATTGAACCTGCCTAGCGAATACAAAAATCCATTGGTAATTTATCGTGGTGATAATGTGTACAGTGAGCAAGCACTCAGGCAATTACTCAAAGCAACAGGTTTGCCAGTTATTGCCATGTTCGATATAGATTTACAGAGCTTGCTCATGGCCTATTCATTTCCTTATGTGCTTGGTTTGATGTGTGTGAGTTTGCCAGAATTAGATGACTTGCTTCACAAGGGGAATGCCGAGCTGTATACAAAACAACTGCCTGGTTGCAAGCAGGTTTTAGACAGTAGTGAAGAGCCAGTGATTAAATCGCTTTGGACTTTGTTGCGCAAGCATCAGAAAGTGTGGGTGCAGGAGCATGATTTAGGAGCGAATTATGAGTTGAGCTTAATGAGCTGAGTCTGTAAGTAGTGATAGGTTTAAATTTTAACTTTAACTTATCTTAGTTAATCAACTATTTAGGTTCGATAATTAATGCTATTTTAACTAGGGGTGATATACTGCAATGTCATTTTTTGTAGGGTATAACAATACTATTTAACTGATGTTACGCAGTAGCCGACTTTAATTGTTGCAATTCATCAAAAGCTTGTCGAATAGCATAAATATAAAGTTTCGATTTTAAAGCGAACTTGTTCAGCCCTTGCTGGGCACTGAGAATCTCT
>JAJJBE010000226.1 GCA_020996635.1 Bathymodiolus brooksi methanotrophic gill symbiont | reverse complement strand
CGACTGCTCGATTAGAGATTCTCAGTGCCCAGCAAGGGCTGAACAAGTTCGCTTTAAAATCGAAACTTTATATTAATGCTATTCGACAAGCTTTTGATGAATTGCAACAATTAAAGTCGGCTACTGCGTAACATCAGTTATAGAAGATATAAAACCGCCTGAAGTGTCTAAGGATGCAGAAGCTAAAGGGCTGAAAGTGTTATGTTTTAAACAAGTTGGAAATTAACACCAGATAACTCAACTAGGACTATCAAAAACACGTAGAATACGCGCTCTTTTATGTTTTTGCTTTTTATTTGGATCAATAATGCTAACAACTGCAAATATCACCATGCAATTTGGTGCTAAGCCACTCTTTGAAAATGTCTCTGTTAAATTTGGTAACGGTAATCGTTACGGGTTAATTGGGGCGAATGGTTGCGGAAAATCAACCTTTATGAAAATTCTTACAGGTGATTTAGATGCTTCAGCAGGGAATATTGGTAAAGACCCGCATGAGCGTATCGGTAAATTAAATCAAGATCAATTTGCTTATGAAGCCTATGCGGTTGTTGATACGGTGATTATGGGGCATGCTGAGTTGTGGGCAATTAAGTCTGAACGGGATGCTATTTATGCAAACCCAGATATGACAGAAGAAGACGGCATGCGAGCAGCAGAATTGGAAGCTGAATTTGCAGAAATGGATGGTTATACCGCAGAAGCAAGAGCAGGTGAGTTACTAGAAGGGGTTGGTATACCAACAGAGCAACATTTTGGCTTGATGAGTGCCGTTGCTCCGGGTTGGAAATTACGCGTATTATTGGCACAGGTATTATTTTCTGATCCTGATATTATGCTTTTAGATGAGCCAACCAATAACTTGGATATTAATGCCATTCGTTGGTTAGAAGATATATTAAACGAGCGTAAATGTACCATGGTCATTATTTCGCATGATCGACACTTTTTAAATAGTGTTTGTACACATATGGCAGATTTAGATTACGGTGAGTTACGTTTGTATCCCGGTAATTATGATGACTATATGACTGCATCAACTTTAGTCAATGAGCAATTGTTATCTAACAATGCTAAAAAACAAACAGAAATTGATCAATTAAAAGCCTTTGTTAGTCGGTTTTCTGCCAATGCTTCAAAATCAAAACAAGCAACATCACGCGCTAAAAAATTAGATAAAATCAATTTGGATGAAGTAAAACCTTCTAGCCGTCAAAGTCCTTTTATACGTTTTGAGCAAATCAAAAAATTGCATCGCCTTGCTTTAGAAGTGGATAGCTTAACCAAAGCTTACGAGGGTGAAGATAATTTATTTGAAAATTTTAATTTTACTGTAGAAGTCGGAGAACGGGTTGCTGTTATTGGTGAAAATGGTATTGGAAAAACAACACTAATCAAGTGTTTGACTGGGGAAGTAGAAGCGACCTCTGGCTTGATAAAATGGTCAGAAAATTCAGATACTGGCTATTGCGCTCAAGACCATGGCGCTGATTTTGCTAATGAATTACATCTAATTGACTGGATGACGCAGTGGCGTAAACCTTCAGATGATGATCAAGCTGTGCGTGGCATTTTAGGGCGCTTATTGTTTTCTCATGATGATATTGCTAAAAAAGCAAAAGTTCTTTCGGGTGGAGAAAAAGGCCGTATGATTTTTGGTAAGTTAATGTTACAGCGTAATAATATTCTGCTGTTAGATGAGCCAACCAATCATTTAGATATGGAATCTATTGAGGCATTAAATCTGGCATTAGAAAATTACCCAGGGACTTTAATCTTTGTTAGTCATGATAGAGAATTTGTATCCTCATTAGCGACCAGAATTTTAGAAATGAAAGCAGATGGAATTGTTGATTTTAAAGGCACTTACGATGAGTATTTAGCTAGCCAAGGAAATTGATGGTTTAGCTAAGTTTTTAATAAAATTGGATATTTTCTCCTTTTGTGATGTAATCAGAGCGTTTGTTAGAGCAAATTAAAAACATTCTGGCTATAAAAAATATCAGCGAGGGGGAGTAATGGACGATTGGAATATTATAGAGGTCTTGAAAGTAGGTTTACCTGGATTGTTTTTTTTACTTTCGATGTTATTTTTTCGACTTTTATCTATTGAGCAAAAAAAACTACACCTAGCCCTTTGATGTTAAAGGAAATTAGGGATTTTATGCTGGTTAATGTTATTTTAGCGGTTATGACCTTAGCTTCACCTATTATTGATGGCATGGGGACTGATGAGGACCTTAAGGTAAGGCCGTTGGTAGATGGTGTATTTGATATTATGGCTAAAGCAGGTATCTCTCAATTAAAAAAAGGACATGCAGCTGTTTGTCATAATACTGATTAAAAATAAAGTAAGTAATAATATTATTCAAGTTTTTGCGGCAACGATTATTCCTTGTGCGCAAGGGGAGCTGATTGTTTTACATAATGAAGATATTATACAACTTGGTGGTGATCCTGCTAGTGAAAGTAATAAAGTAGAGGTTGTCGTTGCTTTACCTGGTTATAAATTTTCCATTTGAAGGTGAGGGGTTGTTAATGAAAAAAAGTATTTTTATTATGTTAATTTTGAATGTATTGCTTGGTACGGTAGCATTCGCTGAGTGTACTTATAATGGAGAAAAGCATCCTGAAGGAACGATTATCGGTCCTTATACTTGTTCTGATGGGGAGTGGGTTTTTAAATAGTGTATTTTTTGAATAAATAAAAGTAGTTAAGTTCCCCCGCAGAACAGGGGGATTTATACCCAAAATAAATGAAGATGCGTGATTTTAACTAAATGGAACAGCGGTCTTCAGCCGCTGCAGTCACATATTAAGCATTCCGCGACTAAAGATCGCGGTTCCATTAAGCGAGCACCTTCAAGTAGCTTGGGTATATTAAATATTTCTGGTTGTTTTGTTCATGGCTAAATGCAGTTATTTCAATTGGGTCTGTGTTTTTAAGGGATGATTAATTACTTATATTATCAATGCTTACTGGTGACATAGTGAGTTTTATAAGACAGTTTTTAAAACTAAACGTTAAGCTATTTAGGCCTGTAACTGCTTTAAGTCCACTAATAACTCCTGACTATGAACACTAGGTGAAACTGAGCGATAAACCTTCATGATTTCCCCTTCAGGGTTAATAATAAAGCTATGGCGTTTACTAAATTTAATAGGGCATTGTAACTTTTGCTGACTGAGCCATCGGTATCTGCAAGCAAGGTAAAGTTTAAAGATTGTTTTTCTGTAAAATTTAAGTGGCTTGCGCTGGTATCGGTACTGATTCCAACGACGGCTGTATTTAAATCATTAAATTGTTGATTATCATCGCGCAGAGAGCAAGCTTCTGTTGTGCAGCCTGGCGTATTATCTTTTGGGTAAAAATATAATACGAGCCATTGGCCATGGAAGTCTTTCGCTGAAAATCAGGGAAACGGAGCGCAGCGAAGTGATGATTTTTAGTCCGCAGTAGGCGACAGGGAAATTCGCCAATCCGAAGTGAACTGGTCAGTTCGCTCGGGAGGCAAGTAGTTATCCCGACAGCCGTCAAGTCATTTGAGGTAGACTTAACGAAGCAGTGTTTTTTTTGCGTAGTTGAGTTGGACGCAGGACGAACTGGGGCTCCCATAAATCGCTCCGTGCTGAATGAAGATTGGCGATAGGACATCCCAATGTTTCATGAAGTAGGAATGGCGCGCCTATAAAGAATGTTTTGTGCCTTGCGCATCACTTAAGGAAAAATCGGGTGCTGCTTGATTAATTTCTAACATATTTATGCCTGTGTTTATATCCAAGTACTAAAGGGTTCTACTGTCACGAACTCATTGATAGCAACATTTTCTTGCTCACGACTTAGGACTATATAACAATTTGCACGGCTGCTGGCACTTAATATATTAGAGCCTTGTCTACCTGCTGAAATAACTTCAAATTCACCGGGTTTAATTTGCTTTAAAATGCCGCGTTGGAATTCTTGCCTCCCTGCTTTTTTAAACAGAGGACTTTTACACATAGCTTTTAACTGTAAGGTTTTTTTAACGGCTAAGCCAGATAGCTGTTGTAAAGCAGGTGTTACAATTTGTTGAAAAGTGGCAATAACAGAAATAGGGTTACCCGGTAGTCCAAAAAAGCAGCAGTTACCAATTTGGCCAAAAGCTAAGGGCTTACCTGGTTTAATCGCTAATTTCCAAAAATCAACCTGGCCTATTTCATTTAATATTTCTTGAATAAAGTCTGCTTCTCCAACCGAAGCACCGCCTGTGCTGATAATTACATCATGGCTTTTTGCCGCTGAGATTAAACAGTTACGTATGGTATTTTTATCATCCGGCATGACACCTAAATCATTAACGCTGTAACAAGGGTTAGTTAATAGCGCCATTAATGTGTAACGGTTACTATCAAAAATTTGCCCTGCATTTAATTGACTACCAATAGAGCTTAATTCGTCGCCTGTAGAAAAGAAAGCAATGCGAATTTTTCGTTTTACTTTTATTTCATAAAGTCCAGCTGAAGCCAATAAACCCATATCTGTTGCGCTGAGTTGTTTGGCTGCAGCTAATAATAGGGCAGATTTTTTAACATCTTCGCCGATATAACGGATATTTTCTTTAGCTTGGATATTATTTGGGAAATGTATTCGTGTCTCTACGATTTTTATCTTTTCCTGCATAATCACGCTATCTAATGACGATGGCAGTACCGCTCCTGTAAATATGCGGATGCACTCACCCCGTTGAACTTCACCAGAGTACGGATTCCCTGCCCATGATGTTCCTACTAGTTTTAAGCTAAACGCTGCTTCAGTTATATCGTCACTATGAAACGCATAACCATCCATAGCGGAGTTAGGAAAGGAAGGTAAATCAAAAGGGGCAAAGCAATCTTGGCTTAAAACACGACCTAATGCATGAGGTAGAATAATACTTTCTTCGCCGCTGATGATAGGCAGACTTTGCTGAATTTTTTCTAAGGCTTTCGTCAGGCTTAATAAGCTATTGTGGCTGCAAATATCACGCATAATTCATAAATTGGCTAACAAACTGAGCAATGCTGGGAATATCGTTTAAATCTAAGCAAGGCAGTTCTTTTTCTAAGGATAGTGGCTGATCGCTTGCAATGGCAATAATAGATTCATCATTAGGGTGTAATAAATCATGGCCTAAAGAAGGGCGGTGCAATTCTATTTTAGGAAAGGTTTCCCTTTTAAAGCCTTCCACTAAAATTAAATCTAATTCAGGTTGATCAAAGTATTGTAGTTGCTCATCTAAATTAGGTTCTTTAGCTTCTGCAAATTCAGTAATAATGGCACGTCTATGGCTAGATACAAGCATAACAGGGGTTGCACCTGCCTCACGCAAACGAAAGCTATCTTTACCAGGTTTATCTATTTGGAAATTATGATGACTATGCTTGATTAAACCAACACGCAATTTTTGCTGTTTTAATAAGGGGATCAATTGCGTTAATAAGGTTGTTTTCCCTGTACCACTGGGCGCGGAAAAACCTAAAATAGGAACAAGTGCATTTTGAATCATAGATTAAACAAAAAAAGTCAGCTAGCGTAAAATGGCATTAATTATACGCTGATTACACAGAAAAAATGATAACGATAGCGACACAAGAATTAAAAGAAATCCCAGTATTTGGCATAGCGGGTAATTTTGCCGAGCATTTAAGCCAAGCAGGAGAGGATGCTGATTTTGTTAATATAAAAACAGAGGAAGAAAACGCCCCCAAAGGTATTTTTCCTATTTATTTGCCACACTATGAAAGTTTTGTAGGCACGTTTCCGTTATCACATGAAAAGATTAAAGCAGATTTCTCTAAGCCGTTGAATTTACATCTGGAGCCTGAAATGTGTGTTTTGTTTGAGGTAAGCTATCAAAAACAAAAAATATCTGCACTTAAGCCAGTTGCTTTTTCAGCTTTTAATGATTGCTCAATTCGTAAACCAAATGCTAAAAAGATTAGTGAGAAAAAAAATTGGGGTGCTGACTGTACCGGTATGGGTGAATCTTGGCTAGAGATTGATCAATTTAAAGTAGGTGGTATTTTAGATAATATTCATATTGCTTCTTATATAAAAAGAAAGGGTGACTTAATCCAATATGGGGTTGATAGCCCTGTGACGGGCTATCAATATTTTTATGAGAAATTATTAAACTGGATGGTGAAAACCCTTAATCAGCAAAGTGATTTTGGACCACTGGAAGATTTGCCACTTTATTTTGATGCTTTAAAGCAACCCAAACAAATAATTGTTTCATTAGGGGCAACACGTTATACCAAGTTTGGTGAAACAGGTTTTTTACAAGAACATGATGAGTTAGGGGTTTTTGTTTACGATAATCGCTTAACTGATCAAGCTAAAATTGAAGATTTCTTGGTACGGGGACAAAAAAGTGATGATTTTTTAGCAGGCGCTGCATTATTGCAACGTGTTGAAAATTCATCTATTTAATATTGAAATATGTGGCTCTTTTGAATTTCAAGAGGGTAAGCAATTAGCATTTATTTTAGAAAAGTCTAATTTCCCTGTCAGTAAATAAGCAATCGTTTTGAAATGTTGCGCTTTATATCCTCTCGCTTTTCTTTTTGCTGCCTGTAAAACCGAGTTTAAA